>CAIWVR010000054.1 GCA_903916165.1 uncultured Hyphomicrobiales bacterium
GCGCAATGTGAGGATTGCGCTGGTGCGGTGGGCGCCTTGTGCCATAGGGGGGCAGGCATGGCAACAGGCTGCGTGGGAAATTCGCCAGCCGTGCCCGCTTTGAGGCACTCACCTGTGGGGCCATCTTGCCCGCGCAAACCATTGCGCCTATGACGCGGGGCTGCCGGCGGCTTGCCGGCCAGAGGGCCGGGCGACAGGATGTCTGACAGCGATTCGCACGCAAAACAGGTTGAGCGGGCCAAGGCGGCCGAGAAGCTGCGTCTGGCTGCGGCCTTGCGCGCCAATCTGCAGCGCCGCAAGGCGCAGGCGCGTGGCCGGGCGACGCCCGCTGTCGATCCCGCCGTCGATCCTGCTGCCAAGGCGGGTGGGCAGACCGGCGCCTAGCGCGCAAGACCTGTTGCCAACTGGATTTTTCCGGCCAAATCGGCCGTATGAGAGGTGAGATGGATCGCATTCGCATCGTTGGCGGCAACCCGCTGAATGGCCTGATCCCGGTCTCCGGCGCCAAAAACGCCGCTTTGCCGCTGATGATCGCCTCGCTGCTCACGCCCGGGACGCTGACGCTCGAAAATGTGCCGCGGCTGGCTGATGTCAACCAGCTCATGCGCATTCTCGGCAATCACGGCGTGCATTACCGCATCGAGGGCAAGCGCATCGGTGACGCGCCCTATGCCGGCCAGACCATCCAGTTCGAGGCGGCCGATATTGTCGACACGACGGCGCCCTATGAGCTTGTCTCGCGGATGCGCGCAAGCTTCTGGGTCATTGCGCCGCTGCTGGCGCGCATGGGCGAGGCCAAGGTCTCGCTGCCGGGCGGCTGCGCCATCGGCACGCGCCCGGTCGATCTGCTGCTCATGGTGCTGGAAAAGCTCGGGGCCGAGATCGAGATTGACAGCGGCTATGTGCTCGCCAAGGCAAAGCGCGGCCTGCGCGGCGGCGAGATCGACTTTGCAAAGGTCACTGTGGGGGGCACACATACGGCGCTGATGGCAGCGTCGCTGGCGCAGGGCGCGACGCTCATCAAAAATGCCGCCTGCGAGCCGGAGGTGAAGGATCTCGCCGATTGCCTGAATAAAATGGGTGCGAAGATCAAGGGTGCCGGAACCTCGTGCATCGAGATCGAGGGCGTCGGCTCGCTGCACGGGGCGCGCCACGCCGTGCTGCCGGATCGTATCGAGGCGGGCACCTATGCCTGCGCGGTGGCGATGACGGGCGGTGACGTGCTGCTGGAGGGGGCCAGCGAGGCGCTGCTGCCGGTCGTGCTCGATGTGCTGCGCCAGACAGGGGCGGCCATTGTCGAGACGCCGCAGGGCCTGCGCGTGTCGCGCCACGGCGGCACCATCCGCCCGGTGGATGTCACCACCGCGCCTTTCCCGGGCTTCCCGACGGACCTGCAGGCGCAATTCATGGCGCTGATGACGCGCGCCGAGGGCACGTCGCGGATCACCGAGACGATTTTCGAGAACCGCTTCATGCATGTGCAGGAACTGGCGCGGCTGGGCGCCCGCATCCGGCTGGAGGGCGACGCCGCCATCGTCGCGGGCCGCCCGGTGCTGAAGGGCGCGCCTGTCATGGCCACCGACCTTCGCGCCTCGGTGTCGCTGGTCATCGCCGCGCTGGCGGCGGAAGGCGAGACTTTGGTGCATCGCGTCTATCACCTCGATCGCGGTTTCGAGCGGCTGGAAGAAAAGCTGGTGGCCTGCGGCGCGAATGTTGAGCGGCTGCGCGAGGGCGGGTGAGGGGGGCTCCCGCCGTCATGGCGAGGAGCGACGCGACGCGGCAATCCAGAAGCCACACGTGGGGCCTCTGGATCACTTCGCTTTGCTCGCAATGACGGCGGGATGACTGGTCGAACGTCAGTGGCCGGGCAGGCGTTGTCTTTGCGGAGACATCAGCCATGCCCGAGACAATGACGCCGATACAACAAACCCCGCCCGCGCGCCTGAAAGGCC
>CAIWVR010000055.1 GCA_903916165.1 uncultured Hyphomicrobiales bacterium
CGGGCGTGGCAAACAGCGGCCCGATGTCGACATCGAAGCCAAGATCGGCGAAGGCCGAGGACACCACCTTCTGGCCGCGGTCGTGGCCATCCTGGCCGACCTTGGCGATGAGGATGCGCGGACGGCGGCCCTCGTTTTCGAGAAACGCGCTGGTCACGCGCTGCACGCGCTCCACGGCCGACGGATTGGCCTCGTCCTTGTAGATGCCGCTGATCGTCTGGATCTTGGCGCTGTGGCGTCCGAACACCTTTTCCAGCGCGAGCGAAATTTCGCCCACAGTGGCCTTGGCACGCGCCGCATCGATGGCGAGCGCCAGCAGGTTGCCAGTCCCCGCCGCGCCATGCGTCAAGGCGTCGAGGCGGGTCCGCACATCGGCCTCGTTGCGCTCGGCGCGCAGGCGCTTGAGTTTCTCGATCTGGCTCTGGCGCACGGCGGAATTGTCGACCTGCCGCACGTCGATGGGCGGTTCATTCTCGGGCTTGAATCGGTTGACGCCGATGACGGCCTGGCGATTGCCGTCGATGCGCGCCTGTGTGCGCGCGGCCGCCTCCTCGATGCGCAATTTCGGAATGCCGGCCTCGATGGCTTTCGCCATGCCGCCGAGCTTTTCGATTTCCTCGATATGCGCCATCGCGCGCCGGGCGAGATCGGCGGTGAGCCGCTCGACATAGAACGAGCCGCCCCACGGATCGATGATGCGCGTCGTGCCGCTCTCCTGTTGCAGGAAGAGTTGCGTGTTGCGGGCGATGCGGGCGGAGAAATCAGTCGGCAGGGCGAGCGCTTCATCCAGCGCATTGGTGTGCAGCGATTGCGTGTGGCCTTGCGTCGCCGCCATCGCCTCGATTTGCGTGCGGATCGCGTTGTTGAACACGTCCTGCGCTGTGAGCGACCAGCCCGACGTCTGTGAATGGGTCCTTAAGGGCAGCGACTTTTCGCTTTTCGGGTTGAACCCCTTCACGAGATGGGCCCAGATCAGCCGCGCGGCGCGCAGTTTTGCGACCTCCATGAAGAAGTTCATGCCGATCGCCCAGAAGAACGACAGGCGCGGCGCAAACGCATCGACATCCATGCCGGCCGCAAGGCCCGCGCGCAAATATTCGACGCCATCGGCCAGCGTATAGGCGAGTTCGAGATCCTGCGTCGCGCCCGCTTCCTGCATGTGATAGCCGGAAATCGAGATCGAGTTGAACTTCGGCATGTGCTGCGACGTGTAGGCGAAAATATCGGAGATGATGCGCATCGAGGGCAGGGGCGGATAGATATAGGTGTTGCGCACCATGAATTCTTTGAGGATGTCGTTCTGGATCGTGCCCGACAATTTTGACTGCGCGACGCCCTGTTCTTCGGCGGCGACGATATAGAGCGCGAGCACCGGCAGCACGGCGCCGTTCATGGTCATCGACACCGACATCTGGTCGAGCGGAATGCCCGAAAACAGCGTGCGCATGTCGTAGATGGAATCGATGGCGACGCCCGCCATGCCGACATCGCCCGCGACGCGGGGATGATCGGAATCGTAACCGCGATGTGTCGCGAGATCGAAGGCAACCGACAGGCCCTTCTGACCCGCCGCGAGATTGCGCCGGTAGAAGGCGTTGGAATCCTCGGCCGTCGAAAAGCCCGCATATTGGCGGATGGTCCACGGCTGGTTGACGTACATGGTCGGGTAGGGGCCACGCAGATAGGGCGCAGCGCCTGGAAACGTGTCGAGACAGTCGAGATCCGCGACATCGGCAGTGCCATAGACGTTCTTCACGCAAATGCCTTCGGGCGTGCGCCAGCTGTCACCGGTCGCAGGCGGCGGGGCGAGGGCGGGTTTGGCGAAGGGCACCGATGCGAAGTTCGGAATGCGGCTCATCTTTTGATCCTCGATCTTCGTGCGGTCCTTCTTCCGGAGGGAGAAGGTGGCTGCGAAGCAGACGGATGAGGGGGTGCCATCCTTTCAAGAAACGAAACCCCTCATCAGTCAGCTTTGCTGACAGCTTCTCCCCATGGGAGAAGCGGGCCGGGTTCATTTTTCAAACGCTCAAGTGCTTCAGATAGAATTTCGACCACATCACAACCCGCATAAACAAACCGGCTGACGCCAGCCTCTTTCAACGCAGCTTCCATGTCGCCGGGGCGACCTGCAAGATAAAGCGCAGCGCCCGCGTCGCGAAGCGTGCGCGCGACATCGACAGCCTGCACCGCATAAATCGCATCGCTGGAGCACAGGCAGGCGAGCTTGGCACCCGAGGCCTTGAAGCCCGCCACCAGATCTGCGCCATCCTGAAGGACGGCCTCGATCCCGCCGGCTTCAAAAAAGTTCTTCGCGAACATCGCGCGCGCGGTGAAATCAGCCACCTCGCCCAGTGTCGCGAGAAAGATCTTCGGGCGCGGGTTCAGGGCGTCGGCGCGGTCGCGCAGGGCCTCGAAATCCTGCGAAAGCCGCATCGGCGGAAACAACGTGTCGTCGCCCAGCGCACGCGGCGGCGCCAGCACCGCGACCGCCTTCTCATGGATGTCGGGAAACTCGCTCGTGCCAGTCAGCGCATCCTTGCGCCGCGCAATGTTCTTCAGCCGCGCCTGTCGCGCGCCCGCGACTTGGGCGGAAAGTGTCGGCAGCCATGCGGTGAGACCTTGCGATTCCGAGACCTGGAACAAAGCCCAGGCCGCCTGCGCCATCTCGTCGGTGAGCGTCTCGATGCCGCCGGCCCCCGCGCCCGCATCCGTCACGCGACCGAGGTTTGCTTCCTCGATCAGCACCAGTTGCGTGTTGCGCGCGAGTCGGCGCGCAAAGGCGTCGGGCAGGCCAAGCGCCTGCGTGAAGGGCAGCACGCTGACAAGATCCGCGCCGCCAAGTCCGGCCGAGAAAGCGGCGGTCGTGGTGCGCAGGAGATTCACATAAGGGTCGCGCCGCGTCATCATGCGCCACGCGGTTTCGGCGTGAACCAGGGCGGGCTTTGGCACCAGCCCGCAGGCCACCTCGATCTGCGCCCACAGCAGGCGCAGCGCGCGCAGTTTCGCTATGGTGAGAAACTGGTCGGCGTCGGCCGCAAGGCGGAAGAAGATCGCGCCGCGCGCCTCTTCAAGGCTCATGCCGGCGGCCTCCAGCGCGCGCAGGGAGCCAAGCGCGCAGGCCAAGGCGAGAGCCAGTTCCTGCGCCTCCGTGCCGCCCGCCCGATGCGCGCGTCGGCCATCGGCGACAAGGATCGGCGCAGAAAAACCGGCCTTGTGCAGGCGCAGAGCCGTGGTGGCGCAAAGTCCGGCATCCTCGTGCAGGATGTCGAGGCCGAAGAGGATGCGCACGTCGGCGGGCGCAACCTGGCGCGCGGCCAGAAGGGCTGCCAGATGCACGGCGGCGCGCGTTCCCGACGCGCCCGCGTCGAGGACAATCGGCAAACCGGTTTCGAGGATCACGCTGTCCAGCGCGTGGTCGAGCGTGTCGAGATCGGGCGCAAGGCCAAAGCCATAGGCGCCGGTGGCGCCCTCAAGCACGAGTTGCAGGCCGTGGGATCCGTTTTCGAGATCCGTCAGCGTCTGCGCATGTGCGCCGGCTGCGTCAGGCTGGTCGACACGGGCCAGCGACTCCCAGGCGCCCTCATGCGCAGCGGGGATCGCGACAGCGTCGCGGGCGCGTGGATAGAGCGGCTGGATCGGCAAGCCATCGTAGGTCTGGCCGACGAGTTTTTCGAAGGCTGCGCCTTTCAGCACGCGCGCGACAAGCCCCTTCCACTGCGCCTCGTCCACGGCGGGAAAGGCACTCGCGAAGGCTTTGTCCGCAAAATCCGACATGTCTGGTCCGGCTTCCGAAAGAACGTTTCGTCGCCTTTCTCGCATGATGCGCCGCAGCAGGCCACATCGCTAAAGTCGAATGCCAGCGGTCGCGGCGGGTCTCCGTTGAGGGGCCGTTTTACGCGGTCATTGCGCGCGTCACGTCGTCAGGTGAACTGGCCGAGCCCCGGGATCGCGCCCGCAATCTCGCCGACAATGTCCTCGCCCGCCAGTTCGCGGCCGATAGTGAAGACTTCGCGCCCGACGCTCTGCATTTCGCCCATGCCCAGCCCCAGCCCCGAGAGCTGGCCGGCCAGACCCATCAGGCCGCCACCGCCGAACATGCCCATGATGCCACCGCCGCCACCGCCCGCATGGGCGGCAGCGAGATCAGCCGCGCCGGGAAGGGCTGCCAGAAGCATCTCGACCTGATCGGTCGGGCCGTCCTTTTGCAGAAAGGCCAGGATCATGCCCACGGCCTGTTCGGCGGTGGTGGCATCAATACCGGCTGCCGCCGCGACCCGGTCAATCATCTCCTGCATGGCATCCTCATGTGATCGCATGGACAGGCACCCTTGTCGGGCCAGCCTGGTTTGAAATCAAGTGCGGGCGGTGCAGCGCAGCTGCTGGATCACGGAAAAAAGCTCGCCTATAAGAAGATATATTGCGCCTCTCGTAAGCGACGGGA
>CAIWVR010000056.1 GCA_903916165.1 uncultured Hyphomicrobiales bacterium
CAGGGCAAGCGTTTTGTCTTGCTGGAAGCGCGCGACCGCGTGGGCGGGCGCGTGTTCACGGATACAAGTCTGGGCGAGCGGTTCGATGCCGGCGCGATCTATCTGCATTGGGCGGAAAGGAATCCGTGGCGGACGCTCGCCTTGCAACTGGGCGTCGAGGTCCTCGATTCCGATCGGCTGCCGGGGTCCTTCCGGCTGTTTCAGGATGGCGAGTCGATCCAGCGTGCGAGCCGGCGCGGCTTTGCGATCGTCTCCGAGCGGTTCGACCCCGATCTCGCGCCCGTGCCCGACATTGCGATGAGTGCGCGTGTCGCGACCGATGGCGAGGACGCCTTGCGCGCGGTGTCGAATCTGGCGCGCATGGCGCTGGGCGAGGAGGCGGAGCGCGTGTCCGCGCTCGATTACGCGCGCCTCTGGTCAGGCGACGATTATGTGGCGCCGGACGGCTTCGGGTCTCTGGTGACGCGCGCCGCTGGGGGATTGCCCGTGCGGCTTTCGACCCGCGTGCAGGCCATCGACTGGAGCGGGCAGGGCGTCACCATCGAGACCGATCGCGGGGCCTTGCGCGCGGGCGCGGTCATCGTGACCGTGCCGGTCGGCGTGCTGCGTGCCGAACGCATCCGGTTCACGCCGCGCCTGCCTGACGACACCTTGCGTGGCCTCGATGGCCTTGGCATGGGCGCGCTGACCAAGATCGCGCTGCGGTTCAACGGAGAGCGTTTCGGCATCGCGCCCGGCACCGACCTTTGGGACATGGCGGGGCCGCGCGCGACCTTCGATTTCGAATGCTGGCCGTTCGACCGCAATCTCGTCATCGCGATGTTTGGCGGCGATCATGCGCGCGAGATCGTGCGCATGGGCGAGGCGGCAGCCGTGGACCTCGCCCTGACGCGCTTTACCCGTATCGTGGGCGAGGGCGCGCGCGGCGCCTTCCTCGGCGGTCGGCTGGCTGGATGGAGTGAAGATCCCTTTGCGCTCGGCTCGTACTCGCATGCCTTGCCCGGCCGCGCCGATGCGCGCGCCTTTCTTGCAGCGCCTGTGGGCGGACGGATCTTCTTCGCGGGCGAGGCGACCGGCGGCGAGAATTTCGGGGGGGCGATGACGGCTGGCGGGGCGTATCTCGCGGGACAGGCGGCGGCGCGCGCAACCTGAGCCCGTCATTGCGAGGAGCGCAAGGGCGAAACCTTTGCCTCGTCATTGCGAGGAGCGCAGCGACGTGGCAATCCATCTTTTGCGCCGTCCCTTGCCGGTTAAAAACGTTCCGCGCGGCGGCCACCACCCGAAGATGGATTGCCGCGTCGCCTTCGGCTCCTCGCAAGGACGCGGCTAATCCTTCGCAAACCGCCTGCACAAGTCCTTGAAGCGCTGGCCGCGCTCTTCGAAATTGCGGAACTCCTGAAAGCTCGGCGCGGCGGGCGACAGCAGCACCACGCCATCTTTCGTCGTGCGCCTCATCGCTTCCGCCACGGCGACCTCAAGTCCCGGCGCCTCGACGATGTCGAAGGCCGCGCGACCCTGCAAGGCCTCGCGCAAGCGCGCGCCGGTCACGGGCAGCAGGATGAGCGCCTGCACGGGCGCCTCCAGAAGCGCCGCTGCGAGTTCGGCATAATCCTGTCCGCGATCCGAGCCGCCCGCGAGCAGGACGATGGAGCGGTCGCGATAGGCTGCGAGTGCGGCGAGCGTCGCCTGCGGGACGGTCGAGATGGAATCATCGACGCAGGTCACGGAGCCCGCGTGGAATTCTTCGAGGCGATGATGCAGCTGTGCAAAGCCCGCCATGTCGACGCGCGTGCGCAAGCCCTGCACGCCAGCCATTTCGGCGACCGTGCAGGCGGCTGCGAGGTTCGACATGTTGTGCGCGCCGCGAAGCGCGAAATTCAGAACTTCGATTTGATCTGCGCCGAAGTAAAGGTGTCCATCGCGCTCGTGAAAGCCCGCGGCGCCATTGTACCAGCGCAGCTTTGCGCGTCCCGCGACGCGGGCGGCCAGCTCCGCATGGGCGTGGTTTGCGACCGCAATGGTTTTCCCCTCATCGCGCAGCGCTTTCAGCTTGTCGGCATAATAGGTTTCGACGCCGCCGTGCCAGGGGGCATGTTCGGGATAGAGATTGGTGACGAGCGCAATATCGGCGGCATGAGCGAAATCGGCGAGCTGGTAGGAGGACAGTTCAAAAACAGTCCAGTCGCGACCCGGTGTTTCCTCCAGCGCGGCGATGCCGACATTGCCGAGCAGTTTCGCATCGATTCCCTGCGTGACGAGCAGATGATGGATCAGCCGCGACGTCGTGCTCTTGCCCTTGGTGCCGGTGACGACGATGGTCCTGGCCGCGCCATAGTGCTCGAACCAGAGGTTCGTGCCCGATGTGAACTGCGTGCCTTTCGCCTGCGCCGCAGCGATTTCGGGACGGTAGAGGCTGATGCCGGGGCTTTTCACCACCAGGGAGAATTGGCCCTCCGCCAGTGCGCGTGTCGCCTCATCGCCGGTCAGCACGGCCACGCCATCTGGTGCGTCGTCGACCGGCGTGTCGTTCAGGATGACGAGGTCGAGCCCGGGACGCGTCGCGCGCAAATGCTGGAAGGCCGCGCGGCCTTCGCGCCCGTATCCCCAGATGGCCGCGCGTTCAGAGGAAGCCATTCAGCATCTCCTCATAGCGTGGCGGCAGGGCGTGCTCGCGCGACGGTGTCATGAGTGCGCGCCAGACGGGAGCGGGATCGCCCATCAGCGCGGCCACGCGTGGTGCCAGCGCGCGCACAATGCTGGCGTCGCGCCAGTCCGGGCGCGCGGCGAGCGTGAGCAGCGCGGCACCGGATTCGGCGAGTTCGCCGACGCATTCCCAGGGCTTGTGGCCCGACAGGCCCATCAATTCCTCAAAACCGCTGCGCTGACTTTCGTCCTCCAGCATGTTGCCACCGAAGATTGCCTCGACGCGTGGGCGCTCCATGGCGGTGGCGAGCATCAGGAAGGTGAAGCGGCATTTGGGGCAATCGCGGCACCAGCGCTTGGGTTCTTCCCTGGGGCGCAGCTGGAAGGCGCGGTTGCAGCTTGTGAAGGCACCGTCATAGAGTCTCGTGCGCGCCATCAGTTGCGCGATATGGGCTTCCGACAGGGGCCGCAGCAATGAGAAATAGGCGAGGCTCGTATCGATGTAACGCGCCACGTAATCTGACAGCGCGCGCTCCATACCGGCTGTCTTCGAGAACTGGTGATTGATCTCGCGCCCATCGCGCATCAAATTGCCCTGGTTGGCCGAGCGCTCATTCGACAGGATCACGGCGTCGAACCCGTGCACGAAGGCGGCAGCCAGCGCGATGAACGAGACAATGGCGGTGATCGGCACATGGCCGTTGAGCGCGCCCTGATCGTTCAGGGCAAACAGCTTTTCATCGAGCCTGCGTTCGACGCGGATGAACGGCAGGCCCGATGCCGCCGCACAATCGAGGATCGGCTTTTTGGGATTGACGGCAAAGAGCGTCAAAGGCTCGCGCGCGGCGCGCAAAGCCTCAGTCGAGACCAGCGAATCCTTGCCGCCGCCGATCAGCACGGCGCTTCGCCTTGGCAGGGGCGCGCGCCCGGCCACGGGCCGCGCAGGACCGGCATGGGCAATGTCGAAATTCACATGGCCGTCGATGGCGACCTGGTTGCGCACGCCAAATTCCCCGAGCCCGTCGACATAGAGCTCCTCGAAGAAGCGGCGCTGTCCGGCATCGGGGTTTACGCCGCGATAGCCGATCACCGGCGGCAGGAAGGCCTTGTAATAGGAGACGCCGGCCACCAGCGCGAGCGCCTCGAGCGCGGCCTCAAACCCGGTGCGCAGGGGCGAGCCTTGCGCGGGCAGGGGCGCATTAAAGGCAATCGTCTCGCGGAAGGTCGGGCCACCCTCGCATTCATAGACGAGATCGGCTTCCCCCGCTGCGTCACGGGTTTCAAATCCGGCGAAGTCGAAGTGGCGGGGCCATCGGGTGCGGTCGGTCAGGGCTCTCATCACGTTTCGGGTTACAGGCTGGCTGTCCTGTGTCAAGCGTCACGCCCGATGGCATTGGTCAGGTCCAGTCGTGCGGTCAGGACGTAAGCCCGCCTTGGAAGAGATCGTTGATGCCTCGCCCGCCAGCGCCAGCGGACACAGACAGGCCTCGACGGGGCGGGTTTTCAGGGTATGCATGGCGCAAGGCTCGCGGCCAAGCTCGCGAACATATCCTTTGGTCCGGGTGCATGTTGCGTCCGGGCTGTCCATCGAGGCTGGGAATTCATGCTGTCGCCGTTTCTGAACATTGTGCGCTCGCTCGCTGGACGCGCCGCGCCCCATCCGCTCCTGCTCAAGGCCAATGACAGCTACAATGTCTACGAGGTCGCCAAATGGCGCGCCGCCCTGCAGAGCGCGCGCTATTTCGAGAAGCGGCTGCTGACAACCCTGCAGTTCGCGCACCGCAGTGAACTCCTGAGCCACGCCCTGTCGCTGGCCCCGAAGGCGGGGATGGCGCTGGAATTTGGCGTTGCGGGCGGCGAATCCGTTCGCCAGATCGCCACCGAGCGCGGAGGTCCGGTCTATGGGTTTGATTCCTTCGAGGGCCTGCCGGAGAACTGGTTCGGGTACCTGCGCAAGGGCTATTTCGCCCAGGACCTGCCGCGTGTGCCCGATAATGTGACCCTGGTGAAGGGCTGGTTTTCCGACACGCTGGAGGGGTTTCTGGCCAGCCATGCCGGGCCGGTCGCCTTCCTGCACATTGACAGCGATCTCTATTCGTCAGCCGCTTATGTGCTGCGCGGGCTGGAGGGACGCATCGTTCCTGGCACCGTCGTGCTGTTCGACGAATATTGGAATTATCCGGGCTGGCTGAAGCACGAATTCAAGGCCTTTGCCGAATTCATCGCCCGCACGGGGCTGTCCTATCGCTACGATTCCTTCGTGCCCACCGGGCATCAGGTGTGCGTGGTGATCGAGCAGGCGGCTGAGGCGTCATGAGGCGCGTCGTGCTGGCTGGAGCCACGGGCCTTGTCGGGCAGTCGATTCTCGCGGGATTGCTGGCCGATGCGACAGTGGGCGAGGTGCATGTGGTCGCCCGGCGCGCATCGCTCATATCGCATGCGAAGCTGAGGGCCCATGTGGTCGATTTCACTGACCTGCCGGTTTTCCCGGCCGTCGATGAGGTCTATCTGGCGCTGGGCACGACGATCAAGGTCGCTGGCAGCCAGTCTGCCTTTCGCGCCGTGGACCTCGATGCCAATCTTGCTGTCGCACGTGCCGCGCGGGCAGCCGGAGCGACGCGCGCCGGTCTGGTGAGCGCGATGGGAGCCGATGCGCGCTCATCCGTCTTCTACAATCGCGTCAAGGGCGAGCTTGAGGACGCCCTGCCGGCGCTGGGTTTCGACGCCCTTGTGGTCGCGCGCCCGTCACTGCTGCTGGGCGACCGCGTGGCGCTGGGCCAGCCCACACGGCTGGTCGAGGCACTGTCCATGCGCGTGGCGCGCGTTCTGGCACCGCTCATTCCGCAAAACTATCGGGCCATCGACGTGACGCAGGTCGCCCTTGCGCTGCTGGCGCGTGTCCCGGTTGCGCGGGGCGTCGAGGTGCTGCTGTCGGGCTCCATG
>CAIWVR010000057.1 GCA_903916165.1 uncultured Hyphomicrobiales bacterium
ATCGCCGTCCAGATCGCGCATGGCTATGCGAAGGCTTCCGGAAAGCCGATGGCCGTCATCCTGCACAATCTTGTCGGCCTGCTGCATGCAACCATGGCGATTTACTATGCCTATATCGACCGCGTGCCGATCTTCATCATGGGTGCGACCGGCCCGATGGATGAGGGCAAGCGCCGCCCGCATATTGACTGGACGCACACCGCGCTCGTGCAGGGCAACGCCATTCGCGATTACGTGAAGTGGGACTACCAGCCCTATTCCATCGACGGCGTGCCGGAAAGTTTTGCCCGCGCCTATTCGGTGATGACCACGCAGCCGCAGGGCCCGGTTTACATGTGCTATGACGCAGGCCTGCAGGAGGCGAAACTCGAGCGCGAGATTGCGCTGCCGCCCGCAAGCGCGGTCGCGACGCCGGCGCTGATGATGCCCGATCCGCGGGCCATCGAGGCGATTGCCGACAAGCTGCTCGCCTGCGACATGCCCTTGCTCATGCCCGAATATGTCGGGCGTCGCCAGGGCGGCTTCGAAGCCATGGTGAAACTTGCTGAAGTCGCTGGCGCCGGCGTGTGGGACATCGCCAATGCGCTGAATTTCCCGAACAAGCATCCGCTTTGCCTGTCGCTCGACAAGGGCGCGCTCGGCAATGTCGACCTTGTTGTTGGCCTTGACTGCAAGGACGTCGAGAAGGCGACCCGCGAGCTGAATTCCACGACGCGCGAAGTCGAGCCGGTCGTCGCCAAAAATTGCGACTGGGTCGAGATGGGCTTTGCGGAAATCAACATGAGCAAATGGTCCATGGACTATTGCCGCATGCAGCCCTGCTCGGTGCGCGCTTTGGGCGACACATCGCTCGGCATCCCTGCGCTGACCGACATGCTGGAGAAGAAAATCTCCAGCAATTCCGCCCTGAAGGACAAGATCGAGAAGCGCAAGGCCGTGATCGGCAAGCGCCATGACGAGACCTGGGCGAAATGGCAGAACGACGCGAAGAAGGATTGGGACGTTGCACCCATGACGACGCCGCGCCTTGCGCATGAAGTCTGGGAGGTCATCAAGCACGAAGACTGGGTGCTCACCGCCAACACGCTGAAGCATCAGGTCCGCAAGCAGTGGGACTTCGACAAGGCCTATCGCCATCCCGGTATCGAGCTGGGCACCGCCACGCAGATCGGCATGTCGCTTGGCGTTGCGCTGGCACACAAGAACAAGGGCCGCATCGTCGTGGATCTCCAGCCCGACGGCGACCTGATGTTCGACGCCGGCGCGCTGTGGGTCGCGGCCAAATATGAAATCCCGATGCTGATCGTAATGTACAACAACCGTGCCTATTACAACGATTGGGAGCACCAGATCCGCATGGCCCGCCTGCGCGGCACCGATCTCGAGAAGGCGCATATCGGCATGGACCTGTTCGGTCCCGAGCCCGACTTTGGTGCCCTCGCCCGCTCGATGGGCGTGTGGGGCGAAGGCCCGGTCGAGGATCCCAAAGACGTGCGCGGCGCATTGACCCGCGCGCTGGAAGTCGTGAAAAGCGGCAAGCCCGCTCTGGTCGACACGATCACGCGGCATCGGTGACGTGTGAGCCCCTCTCCCGCACGGGCGGGAGAGGGGCGCACCGCCTCGCGTAGCGGCCAACGCCGGCACGCTGCGTGACGATTGATAAGCACACCGCGTCATTGCGAGGAGCGGAGCGACGACGCAATCCATCTCACGGCGACCGCCCGATGGATTGCCGCGTCGCCCTCGGCTCCTCGCAATGACGAACTTAAAAGCCGTAGAGCCGCGCCGGATTGTCGACGAGAATGCGCTGCTGCGTGACAGCGTCCTTTGCAAACAGCGGGACGAGATCGACAAGATCCCCATCATTGGGCATCGATTTCACATTGGGGTGGGGCCAGTCGGTTCCCCAGACGCAACGGTCTGGCGCCGTCTCGACAAGTTTTGCGGCAAAGGGCGCCGAATCGTGGAAGGGCGGCCCGGCGGAGGACACGCGCTCCGACCCGCACACTTTCACCCAGCACTTCTCATCGTTCTTCAACAGGTCGACCAGGATGCGGAACGGCTCCTGCTCCAGCCCGTCGGAGGCCTTCACGCGGCCCATATGGTCGATGATATAGGGGACCGGCAGTTTTTCGAGCATGGACGCATAATGCGGCAGGTCGATCGCATCGAAATGCAGGTTCACGTGCCAGCCGAGCGGCGCGATCATGGCGATGATGCGCTCGAACACGTTCATGTCCGGCACGCCACCCAGATGCCGCACGAAATTGAAGCGGCAGCCGCGAAAGCCGCCCTCGTCCAGCTCGCGCAGTCCCTTCTCCGTAATCGTGCCGTCAATATTGGCCACTGCACGATAGGCACCATTCGACTGCGCAATGGCGTCGAGCGCGACACGATTGTCGACGCCATGCGCGCTGGCGTTCACGATCACCGCGCGCTCGACGCCCAGGATCGCATGCAGCTTGCGGAAGGCGTCGAGCGGCGCATCGGGCGGCGTGTAGGTGCGGTCGGTGGCGTAAGGATATGTTTTGCCCGGCCCGAAAATGTGGCAATGCGCATCGCAGCTGTTGGGCGGCAGCCTGAATTTCGGAGTCTTGGTGTCGGGATCTGGGCCGGGAATATTTGGCGTATAATCAGTCACGATACGTGCTCCTCAAAGTCCGGCCTTGCCGGTGCCGCGCGCCTGCGCGCCAGCGACCGCGCATTCCAGTTCATGGTCCATGCCGAGATCTTCGACCATTATCCATGTCAGAAATGGGCAAACAAGCGCTATTGCCTGCCTCTGCATACGCCGGCGTTGCTTGCTCCGCCGCCGCTCCGTAAACTGCCCGGCAAACGGAGGAAGCCATGCGTCTCGCCATTCTCGACGACTACCAGAACCTCGCGCTGTCGCTCGCCGACTGGTCACGCGTCAAGGACAGATGCGACATCACGGTGTTCGACCGCAACATGACGCCCGACGAGGCGGCCCAGGCGTTGCAGCCGTTCGAGATGGTCATCGTCATGCGCGAGCGCATGCCCTTTCGCCGTGCGCTGATCGAGCGCCTGCCCCATCTGAAATTCATCGTCTCGACGGGCGCGCGCAACCGTGGACTCGACTCTGACGCGGCGCGCGAGCATGGCATTCTCGTCACACACACAAGCAACCTGCATGCTGCCGCCACGACGCTGGAGCTGACCTGGGCGCTGATCCTCGCCGCCGCACGCAACATTCCTTACGAGGACCGCATGATGCGTGCGGGCCGCTGGCAGGACACGCTCGGCATGCGCCTTGTCGACCGCACGCTGGGCCTTGCCGGTTTTGGCAAGCTCGGCTCAGCCGTCGCCAGGATCGGACAGGCTTTTGGCATGAAGACCATCGCCTGGAGCCAGAACCTCACGACGGAGAAAGCCGCTGCCGGCGGGGCCGAACTGGTGACAAAGGACGAGCTGTTTGCCCGCGCCGATATCGTGTCGGTCCATCTCGTGCTGTCCGACCGCACGCGCGGCCTTGTGGGGGCGCGGGAATTTGGCCTGATGAAGCCGGATTCGATTTTCGTCAACACGTCGCGCGGGCCGATCGTCGATGAGGCGGCGCTCGTCGACACAATGCAGCGCAAGGCGATCCGCCGTGCGGCGCTCGACGTCTATGACATTGAGCCGCTGCCCGTCGACCACGTGCTGCGCAAGCTCGACAATGTCGTGCTGAGCCCGCACCTCGGCTATGCCTCGGAAGATAATTACCGCCAGTATTTTGTCGATGCTTTGGAGAATATCGAGGCGTGGCTGGCAGGAAACCCGATCCGCGTCACGCTGGATTGATCGTCATTGCGAGGAGCGCAGCGACGAAGCAATCCATGCCCCACGTGTGGCTTCTGGATTGCTTCGCTCCGCTCGCAATGACGAAGTTTGAATCATTGCGAGCACAGCGAAGAATTCACCCGTGCGCCTGCGCGCCGCTCTCCAGTGCAGCAAGGATGCTGGCGACCAGCGCGCGCGCCGAATCAGCCGACATTTCGACAGCCACCTTGCGGGTGGCGTCCCCCGTCATGAAGTCGATCGACAGGGCATGGTCGAGCGCCACATGATAGGGATGGTCGAAATAGACCTGCGCGCTCGCCACCGACGACCAGCCGTCAGCGCCTTTCGCAGAGCCGTGGATGGCGGTTTTCTCCGTGATGTACGAGCACATGAGCGCGTCCCTCAGCCGAGATGCTTGTGGAAGAATGCGTAAGTCTTCTGCCAGCCGTCATTGGCCTGCTCGACCCTGTAGTTCGGACGCTCGGAGGCAAAGAAACCATGGCCGGCGCCATCGTAACGATGGAACTCGTGAGCCTTGCCGAGGCTCATCAGCTTCGCTTCGAGCGTATTGACGTGCGTGGGCGAGGGGTTTTTGTCATCATTGCCGAACAGGCCGAGCAGCGGGGCTTTCAGCCCTTCGGTCAGGTCGATCGGCGCGACCGGGCGCAGCAGCGGCGACAGCTGCG
>CAIWVR010000058.1 GCA_903916165.1 uncultured Hyphomicrobiales bacterium
CGAAGGTTCCGCAGAACATGAGAGCGCCTTCATCCAGCGCAGGCTTGCCCTCGTAACCCTCGACCAATGTCATGGGATCGAGCATCGAGATAACGGAGCCTTCCTGGTAGAGCACGCGTACGCCGTTCTCCTCGATCCAGGACCGCATGACAATCTGGTCCCAGTGCGGCGCGACCTGGGCATAACGCCAGAAGGTCGCAGCCACCGGCTTTTCGCACATCTGTTTGGAGACAGTGACGTTGTAGGTCTCGACCTGCCGGTCGGTGTGGTCTGAGCCGACGCTCACCCACATCTCGCCGCCCCATTGGGCGAGCACGAACTCAACTTCGCCGCTGGAGGCCTCGCCGGTGGTCTCGATGACGGGCGAGGTCGTGATGCGGGATGCAGCGACCCGGTAGTAGATCGGGGTCGAGGCGGGGCGTGCAACACCCAATTCCTCCAGCTCCAGAATGTGTTTTTCGAGCGCGGCGCGGTCGCGGCCTGTCCATCCTGCGACGATCGCCTTTGAGACTGAAACATCTTTTGTTTCAGTCTTGTCGCCTGTGTCGAATGTCACCTGCATGTGCGGCCGCCGTGCTTCAAAAACTGTGAAATATCACAGTATCGGTTAGCGGCGGCCTGTCAACGTCATGCCTTGGGCAGCGTGCGGAAAGATTGGTCAGGCGAGCGCCACGCGAATGGGCACATGGTCAGACGGCTTCTCGCGGGCGCGCATGTCCTTGTCGATGGTGACGCCCTGCAGCCTGTCGGCGGCTTGCGGTGAGAGCAGAAGGTGATCGATGCGGATGCCGAGATTTTTTTGCCAAGCACCGGCCTGATAGTCCCAGAATGTGTAGAGGTTCGGTTCGTCGGTGACAGCCCGTAGCGCGTCCGTGAAGCCCAGATTGAGGAGTGTGCGGAAACGTTCGCGGGTCTGTGGAAGAAACAGGGCATCGCTGGCCCAGGCACCAGGGTCATAGCAATCGCGCGGGCTCGGGATGACATTATAATCACCCGCAAGGACGAGCGGTTCTTCCAGCTTCAGCAGGTCGCGCGCATGCGCGATGAGCCGATCCATCCACGCCAGCTTGTAAGGATATTTCTCGGTCCCGACGGGATTGCCGTTTGGGAGATAGATCGAGGCGACGCGGACGATACCGTCGCCATGTGGCACGCAGGCCTCAATATAGCGGGCTTGTGCATCACACTCGTCGCCGGGCAGCCCTGTGACGGTTTCGACCGGGCGCTTCGAGAGAATGGCGACGCCATTGAAGGTTTTCTGGCCGTGCACGGCGCAATTATAGCCAAGCGACTCGATCTCGAGACGTGGAAAGGCATCGTCCATGCACTTCAATTCCTGCAGGCAAAGCACATCGGGCTCGACGTCCTTCAGATAGGCGAGCAGATGTTCGAGGCGCTGGCGAACCGAATTGACGTTCCATGTCGCAATGATCACGGGCATCTTCCTGCAAATGGGAGGCGCGGTCGTGCGCGCGGGATAGGGTCACCCCCAGCGACGATGTCCCCACATCCATTGCCCGGGACGGGCGCGGACATAGCCTTCGATCTTGCGCTGGAGATTGGCCGTTGTGGCGAGGATATCGGCTTCGCGGTCGCCTGTGCGAACAACTTCGACCTCGTCGATGCGCACGCGGAAGCGCACGCCTTTTTCCCGGATAACCTCGCCGAGCACGAGTTTCTTGCCGAGCGTGACGGCGAG
>CAIWVR010000059.1 GCA_903916165.1 uncultured Hyphomicrobiales bacterium
AATCCAGTGGCCGAGGGTGAGGCGGCTGCCGTCAGCGGCCTTTCGGCAAACAGGCAACCAGCCGTGTCTGGATTGCTTCGCTCCGCTCGCAATGACGGCGAAGGCGCTCCTCGCAATGCCGAGAAACTTATTGCTTCGGCGGCAGCGTCTCGAGTTCGCGCTCATAGGCCTCATCCATGCGCGGCTCGAGGCCGTAGCGGGCGAGTGCCTGCGTGAACATCTCGCGAACCTGTTGCGTCTCGTCGGCATAGTCAATCTGATAACCGCCCATGCGGCGCGAGATCCATGACATGGGTACGCCCTGCGTGTTGCGCGGCGACCAGTTCTTGAAGGCGAGATAGCGCGCGGGAACATTGCCCGCGTTGAAGTGCTGGTGAAACCAGGCATTGGGTGGAACAATCAGCGTGCCAGGCTTCCAGTCGTAGCGCTGCGGCTCCTCGCCATCGGGCCACATCAGCGAATAGCCCTCGCCCGACAGCACGATCACATGTGCGCCAGGGCCGTGGTGATGGGCTTTCTTGTAGGTGCCGACAGGGAATTGGGAGATATGGCTCGCCATCATGCCGCCGGCCATATTGAAGCGGATGTGTCCGCCCCCCGCACCGCGCTCCTTGGCCGTGATGAGCGGCAGATTAACCGCGTCGGGCACGAAATTGGTGCGCAGGAGGAAACCTTCAGCTTCCGTCTTGACAGCGAAAAAGTCAGGTTCACCTGAAAATCGCTGCAGGAAATCGTGCTTGTGGTTGAAGACGAAATTCGGATCGCCATAGAGATTGAGCACCGACGGGCAATAGGTGACGCCGACATAACGCGCAGACTTTTGGCCCGAGCCGTTGAAATGCTGGTGCCAGCAATTGAGCGGGATGGCGAAGATCGCGCCCGCCTGCCATTCGAAGGTGAGGCTCTGGCCCGCATCATTCCACACTCGCGTGGAGCCGCGGCCGTCGAGGATCAGCACCATTTCGTCGAAGAGCTGGCGACGCGGGGCAAGCTTGCCGCCCGCATTGATCTCGCAGACATAGCAATCGTTCGAGGTGCGCGAGGCTTCGTGATTGATGAAGACGCCCTTGCCGCCGCGCTCGGCCCAGGGTTTCAGGTCGACAAACTTCAGGTCTGGCACGAAATGCGCACCGATGATGTCGAGACCCTGCTCGCGGACCCATTTCAGATAGGGCGTGTCTTTCTCGGTCGCGAACTTATTCGCCATTTCGGTTGAAACAACGGCGTCTTTCGACATGTCAGGTCCCCTGGTCTTTTTTCGTTTGTCATTGCGAGGAGCGAAGCGACGCGGCAATCCATGGCTGCCGCTGGATGGATGGCTTCGTCGCTTCGCTCCTCGCAATGCGAGGCTAATGAGAAAAAGGCGGGGCCGAAGCCCCGCCCTGATGTCTTACCTGCCGGGCTTGGGCGGCAGCGACTCGAGTTCGGTCGCATAGGCATCGTCCATCTTCGGCGTCAGGCCGTTGATGGAGAGCTCCTTCGAGAACATGTCGCGCACGAGCGTGCTCTCATCAGCATAATCGATCTGGTCGCCGCCGATGCGACGCGAGATCCAGGCCTTCGGCACACCCTGCGCGTTGCGCACCGAGACGACCTCGTGCTTGAACGCGAGATAGCGGGCGGGCGTCTTGCCGGTGTTGAAGTGCTGGTGGAACCACATGTTCGGGGGCACGATCATTGTGCCGACTTCCCAATCGTAGCGCTTGGGCTCGTCACCCTCCGGCCACATCAGCGAATAGCCTTCACCCGACAGGATGATGACGTGCGCGCCCGGACCATGGCAATGGCCCTTCTTGTAGGTGCCGATCGGGAACTGCGAAATGTGGCTGTTCATCGAGCCCTTCGCCATATTGAAGCGAATGTGGCCGCCGCCGGCGCCGCGTTCCTTGGCCGTGATGAGCGGCAGGTTGACCGCGTCTGGCACGAGGTTGGTCTCGAGCAGAAGGCCCTTCTGCTCGCCCTTGTTGGAGAAATAGTCGGGCTCGCCAGCAAAGCGCGTCTTGAAATCATGCGCGGTGTTGAAGACGAAGTTGATGTCTTCATACAGGTTGATGAC
Source organism: uncultured Hyphomicrobiales bacterium (assembly GCA_903916165.1). Lineage (GTDB taxonomy): Bacteria > Pseudomonadota > Alphaproteobacteria > Rhizobiales > Beijerinckiaceae > Terripilifer. The sequence goes on from CAIWVR010000059.1 coordinate 2,057, forward strand.
CGGGGGCGCATTCGTCACGGAGACGAAGCGTGCGGGCGTCGTGCCCGAGCCGTTGAAGTGCTGGTGCCAGGTGTTGAGCGGAATCGCGAAGAGAGCGCCTGCGCCCCATTCGAAGGTAATGCGCTTGCCTTCGTCGTTCCAGACCGTCGTCGAGCCACGGCCTTCGAGCACGAGGATCATTTCCTCGAAAAGCTGGCGCTGCGGCTCCAGCTTCTTGCCCGGCGCGATTTCGCACACGTAGCAATCGTTCGAGGTGCGCGAGGCTTCATGGTTGATGTAGACGCCCTTGCCGCCGCGGCGCGCCCAGTCCTTCAGCTCGACGGTGCGCAGGTTCTGCACATAATGCGCGCCGATAATGTCGAGACCTTCAGCGCGAACCCAGCGCAGATAGGGAGTGTCCTTCTCGGTGGCGAATTTCTTCGCCATTTCTTCCGAGACGATTGCGTCCTTTGCCATGTGTTTCTCCTATGGCTTTCGAGTGATCACGCAGCGGCGCGGGCGGAGGAATCCTCCGGGATCGCGACGCATTTGTCAGGATTCATGCGCACATGAATGGTTTCGCCGATCGGCGTGCGCAGCGAGGGATGCGCGCGCGACAGAAGCATGAAATCGCCGATCTGGACCTGAAAGTCCACAAAATCGCCCAGAAAGACCTTTTGGTCAACGAGCCCCGACGTCACATTCTCCATGCTGCCCGAAGTCGTCGCATTGTCGAAGAGCTCGACATCCTCCGGGCGGATCGACACGGTGACGCGCATGTTGGGCGTCAGCTCGGAATCGGTGTTCACCAGCAGGTCGCCGGCGGGCGTGCGCACTTTCCAGCGGCCCAGGGCCCCTTCGAAGCCGAGCACGACACCGTCGATGAAGTTGGTGGTGCCGATGAATTCGGCGACGAACTTGGTGCGCGGGTGCTCGTAGATGGTGCGCGGCGGGCCGACCTGCACGATGCGGCCCTCGTTCATCACCGCGATCTCATGGCTGAGCGCGAGCGCCTCGCCCTGGTCATGGGTGACATAGATGGTCGTGATGCCGAGTTCACGCTGGATGCGCTTCAGCTCGAAGCGCATGCGGTCGCGCAGCTTGGCGTCGAGGTTCGAGAGCGGCTCATCGAGCAGGAGCAGTTCCGGCTCCATGACGAGCGCCCGGGCGAGCGCGAGGCGCTGCTGCTGGCCACCTGAAAGCTTGGTCGCCTCACGGTCGGCATATGCGTCCAGCGCAACGGCCGAGAGCACGCGCATGACCTTCTCGCGGATTTCGCTCTTCGACATTTTGGCCTTGCGGACCTCGAGCGGGAAGGCGGCATTGGCGAAGACAGTCATGTGCGGCCAGATCGCGTAGGACTGGAAGACCATGCCGAAATTGCGCTGGTTGGGCGGAATGAAAATCTTGCGATCGGACGAGAAGACCACGCGGCCATTCACGTTGATCTCGCCGCTGACCGGACGCTCGAGCCCTGCGATAGAGCGCAGCGTCGTCGTCTTGCCGCAGCCGGACGGGCCCAGCAGCGTGAAGAATTTTCCTGCCGGCACCTCGAAGGCGACGTCCTGTGCAGCCTTGACCGCCGGACCCTTCTGGCTCGGATATTCTG
>CAIWVR010000060.1 GCA_903916165.1 uncultured Hyphomicrobiales bacterium
ATCCACGTGTCAGAAATGTCGTGGACGAAGAAGAACGTGCATCCCGGCAAGATCGTCTCGACGAGCCAGGAAGTCGACGTTCAGGTTCTCGAAGTCGATCCGGTCAAGCGCCGCATCTCGCTCGGCCTCAAGCAGACTCTCGCCAATCCGTGGGAAGTCTTCGCCGAGAAATATCCGGTCGGCACCGAAGTCGAAGGCGAAGTCAAGAACAAGACCGAATTCGGCCTGTTCATCGGCCTCGACGGCGATGTGGATGGTATGGTCCATCTCTCCGATCTCGACTGGAACCGTCCGGGCGAGCAGGTTATCGAAGAGTACAAGAAGAGCGACATGGTCAAGGCGAAGGTCTTGGACGTGGACGTCGAGAAGGTGCGCATCTCGCTCGGCATCAAGCAGCTCTCCAGCGATCCCTTCACCTCGGCCAAGGCCGCTGGTGCCGGCAGCACGGCCGGCGCGGAAGAAGGCGGCGACCTGAAGAAGGGCGTTGTCGTCACCTGCGAAGTGATCGATGTGAAGGAAGGTGGTCTCGACGTGAAGATCGCCGGTTCGGATCTCGTGGCGTTCATCAAGCGCAACGAACTGGCCCGCGACCGCGCCGACCAGCGCCCCGAGCGTTTCGCCGTCGGCGAGAAGTTCGATGCGCGCATCATCCAGTTCGACCGTCGCGCCCGCAAGGTCGCGGTGTCGATCAAGGCTCTCGAAATGGCGGAAGAGAAGGAAGCCATCGCGGCTTACGGCTCGGCCGACTCGGGCGCCTCGCTGGGCGACATCCTCGGCGCGGCCCTCAAGGCCCGCGAGACGAAATAAGCCTCTCCGCAAGGACAGAACGGAAGGCCCGCGCAGCGATGCGCGGGCCTTTTTTGTCGCGGATTTCGTGATACATATCTCTGCGCTGACGGCTGGCTTGCAGCGCATGGGCACGGGCACTAGTTTCCCTCACATCCCCTTACCGAATGCGAGACGCTGCATGGCCTATCCCTCCGAAGCGGATTTTCTCGTCGATCGCCGCCTTCTCCGCCGCAAGCTGACCTTCTGGCGCGTCGCCCTGTTTGCGCTGCTGGCCGCGCTGCTCATCGGGGTGGGCGTGCATTACGCAGGCGGCGACGGCGCACCGGGCGGTGGGCGCCATATCGCGCGCCTCGCCATCGAAGGCGTCATCACCGGGGACAAGGACACGCTGAAACTGATCAAGGACATCGGCGAATCGCGCAGTGCCGAGGCGCTGATCGTCACGATCGAGAGCCCGGGCGGCACCACCACCGGTGCCGAAAAGCTCTACAAGGAATTGCGACTCGTCGCCGAGAAGAAGCCCGTCGTCGCCGTCATCGGCACGGTGGCGGCGTCTGGCGGCTATATTGCCGCGCTGGGGACGGACCGCATCTTCGCCGAGGGCAATTCGCTGGTCGGCTCCATCGGCGTGTTGTTCCAGTTTCCGAACTTCAGCAAATTGCTCGATACCGTCGGCGTCGCCTTCGAGAGCGTGAAATCGTCGCCGCTGAAGGCCGCGCCCAGCGGGGTCGAACCGACCAGTCCCGAGGCCCGCGCCGCCCTCACCGCGCTGGTCACGGATTCGTTCGACTGGTTCAAGGGCCTCGTGAAGGAGCGCCGCCACCTCGATGACAGGCAGGTCGCCCGCGTCAGCGACGGGCGCGTGTTCACCGGGCGCCAGGGCATCGACCTGAGCCTCGTCGACGCGCTGGGCGGCGAGCGTGAGGCCATCGCCTGGCTTGAGCAGGAGAAAAAGATCGCCAAGGACCTGACCGTGCGGGACTGGAAAAAGGATCGCAGTTTCGAGCGACTTGGCATTCTGGGCGCATCGGCCGGGCTGCTCGAGATGCTGGGGCTCGATCCGCTCGCCCTGATGCTGCGACGGCTTGCCGCAACAGGAGATGCCCGTCTCCTTGACGGTCTGGTTTCAGTTTGGCAAGTTGCGCCGGTCGATTGAGTTTTTTGTGACCAATCCATCTGCCTATTCTGGGCCTTATTCGGTATTTCATTTCAATGGGGGCGAAGCAGTGATCAAGTCCGAGCTCGTTCAGCGCATCGCAGAACGCAATCCGCATCTCTATTTGCGGGACGTCGAAAATATTGTGAACGCCATTCTTGACGAGATCACGCATGCCCTGTCGCGCGGTGACCGCGTGGAGCTGCGCGGCTTCGGTGCCTTTTCCGTGAAACGTCGCGATGCGCGTCTGGGTCGTAACCCGCGCACAGGTGCGCATGTCGAGGTCGACGAGAAGGTCGTGCCCTTTTTCAAGACGGGCAAGGAAATGCGCGAGCGCCTGAACGAGGGCGTGAGCGACTGACACGCCGTCAGCGCCGCGCATCGTCAGATCTATGGGAGCAGGATGAAAACCTTTTTGAAATGGCTCGTCCTCGCCCCGCTCGGCTTGATCCTGCTGGCTTTCGCCATCGCCAATCGGGAACCGGTGCGGATCGTCCTTGATCTGCTGCCGGGCGAGTCGGAATTCCAGATCGCCGCGCCCCTTTTCCTGGTTCTCTTCCTCGCCGCAGGCCTTGGCGTGCTGGCCGGCGGCTTGGCCACCTGGCTGGCCCAGAGCCACCATCGCCGCGCCGCACGCCATGCGCGTTCGGACATCGACCGGCTGCGCAATGAGGCCGACAATCTGCGGGCGCAACTGGCGGCGCGCTCCGTCACCGCGCTGGTGCGCAGCCAGGATGCGGCCTGAGGCCGCCAGCGCCGCGCCGGACACGCCTCGTGTCCATGAAAGCAGTTTGATCATGCCGCTTCGACAGTCCGACACGGGTGCCGCCTTTCTCGCCGGTCTCGCTTTCCCCGAGCCGCTGCGCGGGGCCCTCGCCCGCCGCGCGCCGCCGTGGGGTCCCGCGATCAAGATCTGCGGCCTGTCGACACCCTCCGCCCTGGCGAGCGCGCTTGATGAGGGGGCGGATTTCGTTGGTTTTGTCTTCTTTCCCAAGAGCCCGCGGCACCTCTCGCTGGAAACAGCCACGCATCTGGCGCTCATCACCGGAACGCGCGCCGTGAAGGTGGCGCTCACCGTCGATGCCGACGACGCGGCGCTGGACGCCATCGTCGCGGGAATGGGTCCCGACATGCTGCAATTGCATGGCCATGAGCCCCCCGCGCGGGTGGCGGACGTGAAGGCGCGCTTCGGCCTGCCGGTGATGAAGGCCATTGGCGTGTCCAGCCGTGATGACCTTGCGGCCGTTGGTCGCTATGCTGGCATCGCCGACCGCCTGCTGTTTGACGCCAAGCCCCCCGCGGGCGCGGACCTGCCGGGCGGCAACGGCCAGGCCTTTGACTGGGACCTGCTGAAGGAGCTCCGCCTCGACGCGCCCTTCATGCTGTCGGGCGGGCTCGACGCCCGCAATGTGGTGGAGGCTGCGCGGCGCACCGGAGCCGGGGCTGTCGACGTCTCTTCGGGGGTTGAAAGCGTGCCCGGCCAGAAGGACCCGGCGAGGATTGCCGC
>CAIWVR010000061.1 GCA_903916165.1 uncultured Hyphomicrobiales bacterium
CATGCTTCGCATGCCACCCTCTCCCGCGCCGCGGGAGAGGGTTTAGCCCCCCACGCTCACCGCGCCCTTCATCAGGCAGCGCGCGGTGCGGTAGACGCCCGCGCTGTCGGCGACCCAGCCGCCGTCATGGCGCACATCGGCACCGAACGCCAGCACGCCCGAAGGATTGCCGACGCGGATCGGGGCACCGGGGTCGCTCTTGCGGGCGAGTTGGTTCGGCAGCGTCCCCTCGATCCGGCACGCGACGGCAAGGCAGAGCGCGCTGGCCAGCGGCACGGCGCGGTGTGGCTTTTCCATCGAGATCATGCGTGTCGCAATGTCGTGACGATCGTCGAAGAGCGATTTGTCGATGGCGGTGAAGGCCTGCGGCGCGGCCACCATGGCGATGCGCGGGCTCATCAGCTCGACCGACTCGGGCGTTTCGCCCAGCCCCATGATGACGCCAGCGCGGCGGCGCACCACGTCGAGCAGCGCCATCAGCCTGTCATCCGCCTCGATCGCATCAGGGCTTTCGATGCCGGTCAGACCGAAGTCCGATGCGCGCACGAAGACCGTCGGATGGCTGGCGTCGATCATGGACGCGACGAAGGCGCCATGGCCCTCGATCATGATCGTGTCGAGCACATTGCCAGTCGGCAGCAGCTTGCCGGTGGTCGCCCCGCCGGGATTGACGAAGTCGAGCCGCACCGGGGCGGCGGTTCCCGCGACGCCAGGAATGTCCATGTCGCCCGCCACCACTGCCCGGCCATTTTCGACGCGGAAGCGGGCATGGATGATCTTCTTCGTGTTGGTCTGGTGGAAGCGCACGGTGGCCTCGCCGTCCTCCACTTTCACCAGACCCTCGTCGATGGCGTAGGGGCCGACGACGGAAGAGAGATTGCCGCAATTGCCGGACCAGTCGGTCATCGGCCGATCCACCGCGACCTGAATGAATGTATAGTCGACATGGGCATCGGGATGGGTCGACGGCCCGATGATGACGGCCTTCGAAAGCGAGGAGATCCCGCCGCCCATGCCATTGAGCTGGCGGCCGTAAGGATCGGGCGTGCCGAGCACGGCGAGCACGATCGGGTCGATCTCCGCGCGGCTGGTTGGCAGGTCGCGGGCGTGGAAGAAGACGCCCTTGCTCGTGCCGCCGCGCCAGAAACTCGCCGGGATCCAGGCCTGTGTCATGCGTTTGCTCCGTCTTGATCTTGCAATGTCATGGCCGAACGCAGGTGGCGGATCAATCCCGCTGGCGTCTGTGTTTCGGTGGAAAGGTGTTCGACGGCCTGTGCAAGCCGGGCGTGATCTGCGGCGGGCACCATGTCGTGCTGGAAGCCGCGCAGCCAGTGCGCGACCTGTGCGAGGCTGGTGCGCACGAGGTAGCTGCCGCCCTCCCGCGCCCGCCGCTGCAGCGCGACCTCAATGCCGAAGGCGAGCAGGAAGCCGGCCGCATAATCGAGCGGGGATGTCGGCAGAAGTTTTGGAGCGTCTCCGCCATGCAGGAGCGCGAGGCCACAGGCCGCTTGCACCACGCTGTCGAACCCGCGCCGCTGCGACCAGGGCCCGACGTAGCCATAGGCGCTGAGCGTGGCGCAGATCAGGCCGGGGTTGGTGGCCACAAGTGTTTGCGGATCGAGACCAAGATGCGCAGCGACACCGGGTCGGTAGGCCTGCACGAAGACATCGGCCCGCGCCGTCATGGCGCGCAGGGCGGCGAGATCGTTTGCGTCCCGGAGATCAAGCTTTCGCTCCATCTTGTCGCGATTGGCGTCGAGCCTGTAGGCGATGAGATCGGGCATGTGCGGATGTTCGATGCGTGTGACCTGCGCCCCGGCTTCGGCCAGAAAGCGCCCACAGGTCGGGCCTGCCAGCACGCGCGTGAAGTCGATGACATGCACATTCTGCATCGTCGCCAGCGGTTTTGAAGGCCTGTCGCCAATCCGCGTGATCTCGATGACCGGACGGGCGACGATGGCGCGGCCTTGCTCGGACGTCTCCCATTCCGTGCGCGACAGGGCCGGGGCGGCAATGGCGCCAGCCTGAGCCAGCACCGCATCGAGGTCCGCGCTATCGCGCAGCCTGATTTTTGCCGCGATGCTCTCGCGGTCGGCAGCCGCGCCAAGCACGCCCAGCGCACGGGCGCGGTGATGCGGAAAATTGACATGCAGAAAGAGCGTGCGGCCGTCGCGCGTTTCATAGAATCCCGTCAGCGCATCGCGCGGGGCGGCGACCGAGGCGCCATCGCGCCGCACATGGCGATAGCCCTCGCTCATCAAAGCGGCCTGATCGAGATCGATGCGGAGGTGGCGCGCGGGACCGGGCAGCGCAAGCCCCGCCGCCGCCAGTGCCACCCCTGTCGCCACGCCCGCCTGCACGCGGCAGGGATAGAGCGTATCGTTGCCGGTGAACGAGACGCGCGCCGCCTCTGCCACCGGCCATCCGGCGGTGTCGAGCAGGGCGCGGAGCGCAGTGTCGGGGTTCGTCGTCATCGCCTCTGGCTTGCCACGTCGCTGGGCGCGCCGCAATGACGGTTGCCAAACGCGCCTTGCCACGCCAGTCTGTCTCCAACGCTGGACCATAACCGGCTTCTCGAGGGAGGATATCATGCGCAGTCTCATGCTGGGCGTCGCGCTCGGCGTTCTGGGCGTCACCGGCGCCATGGCGCAGCAGGCGGCGTCGCCGCTGGCCAGCTGGAAAACGATCACCGAAGACACAATGCGCAAGCCCGCCGATGGCGACTGGCTGATGTGGCGGCGCACCTATGCCAATTGGGGTTACAGCCCGCTCGAGCAGATCAACAAGGCGAATGTGAAGGGCCTGCGCGTCGCCTGGACATGGTCGCTGACCTCGGGGGTCACCGAAATCGAGCCGCTGGTGCATGATGGCGTCCTGTTCATCACCAATGCCGGCGACAAGATCCAGGCGCTCGATGCTGCCAAGGGCGACTTGCTGTGGGAATATCGCCGCGACCTCGCGCCCCAGCTGATCGCGCAGGGCGGCAACACGCTCGCCAAGCGCAACATGGCCCTGTTCGGTGACCATCTCTACATCACGACCTCCGATGCGCATCTCGTCGCGCTCGACGTGCGCACCGGCAAGGTCGCCTTCGACCATACGGTCGCCGACTGGAAGAAGGGCTTTCGCTATTCCAGCGGACCGTTCATGGCCAATGGCGCCGTCGTCGCGTCGATGAGCGGCTGCAATGCGGCGCAAGCCGGCGGCTGTTTCATCACGGGGCATGATCCCAAGACCGGTGAGGAGCGCTGGCGCGTCCACACCGTCGCGCAGGACGGCGATCCGAATGCCAACACCTGGAATGGCCTGCCGCATGAAAAGCGGTTTGGCGGATCGGCGTGGATCGCCGGCTCCTATGATCCCGAGAGCGACACGATCTATCACGGCGTTGGCCAGCCCTATCCGTGGATCGCGGAAATGCGCGGCACCTCGCCCAAGAAGGAAGGGCTCGACAACAGCGCCCTTTACACCGACGCGACGCTCGCCATTGATCCGAAATCCGGCAAGATGAAATGGCACTACCAGCATCTCGCCAATGACACGCTCGACCTCGACTATGCCTATGAGCGCGTGCTGGTCGACCTGCCCGTCAACGGGCAGACGCGCAAGACCGTGGTCACCGTCGGCAAGCTCGGCATCATCGAGACGTTGGACCGCACCAACGGACAATTCCTGTGGGCGAAGGAAACCGTCTTCCAGAATGTCGTGAAGTCGATCGACCCCAAGACCGGCGTCAAGACGATCAATGAAGATGCCATGCCCCATATCGGCAAGACGACCTTCAACTGCCCCGCCGATCCCGGCGCGCGCGGCTGGCCGTCGACCGCCTACAGCCCGAAGACGCAGATGCTTTATCTGCCGATGACCGAATATTGCTCCAACACGACGCCGACGCCGCTGGAGCCGGGCGAAGCCTATACGGGCGGCGGCCGCGCAGTTTATGCCCGCGTGCCGATCCCCGGCAGCGACGGCAAGTTCGGGCGACTGGACGCGGTCAACCTCACCAACCAGACGCAGGCCTGGTCGCAGCGCCAGCGCGCGGCCATGTCGAGCGGCGTGCTGCCGACGGGTGGCGGGCTGCTCTTCGCCGGGACGCTCGATCGCTGGTTCCGCGCCTATGACGACATGACGGGCGCGATCCTTTGGGAGATGCGGCTCAACAATGCGCTGAACGCGCCACCGATCTCCTTCACGTCGGGCGGCAAGCAATATGTCGCCATTGCGGTGGGCAATGGTTCGGGGCAATTGCGCTCGCTGAACACGCTGACGCCGGACATCAAGAATCCCGATGGTGGGTCGATGCTGTGGGTGTTTGCGGTTCCATGAGGGCAGCAATCGCGCTTTGTGTGATCCTGTTGGGCGCGCCTGCCTGGTGCGCCGGGCAGGGGCCAGCCTTTTCCACCGCGCAGGCTGAGCGCGGGCATGATGCCTACACGCTGCGGTGTGCCATGTGCCATGGCGAGCGTCTTGACGATGGCGACTTCGGCGGCGCACCCCTGCGCGGACCCTGGTTTCGCGAGCACTGGGGATCGGGCTCGGTCGCGACGCTGTTTACCTATGTGCAGACGCAGATGCCGCCGGACAATCCCGGCGGCCTCAACGACACCACCTATGCGGATATTCTCGCCTTCATCCTGCAGCGCAACGGCTATCCGGCGGGCGACGCCGAGCTGCCGTCGCAGATGGACGCGATGGAGCCGATGACATTGGAAAAATAAGTTCGTCATTGCGAGGAGCGAAGCGACGCGGCAATCCATCTTCGGGGGGCTGCCATCAGATGGATTGCCGC
>CAIWVR010000062.1 GCA_903916165.1 uncultured Hyphomicrobiales bacterium
GGCATATTCGGATTGCTGCGCGGCGGACATGTCCTGCGCATGGGTGGTGAATTTCTTGATCGTCTCGAGCACGAGGCGCGGGCGTGAGGCGAGTTCGGCAAGGAAGGAGTCGGTGTCCTGCGCGAAGGTGTCGGCAGGCACAACCTTGCTCACCAGACCGATGGCGACGCCTTCGGCCGGGGTGACATCCGCGCCGGAGAAGATCAGCCAGGACAGCGCCTTTTGCGGTACCTTCTTCATCACGGCGGCCATGGCGAGCGTCGGCGGGATGCCGTGCTTCACTTCCGAGAAGGCAAGTTTGGCGGCATCCGACACCAGAGTGATGTCGCAGCCGCCCGCCAGCGCGGCACCGAAGCCGATGGCCGGCGCATGGACCAGCGAGACGACCGGGACGGGGCAGGCCTGGATCGCGGCATAGACGCCAAGCACGGCGCCCATCATCTGCTCGCGCACCTCGTGCGGCTTGAGGCCTTCGGTGGTTTCGCCGCGTCCGTCGCGCCCCTTGCAGAACTGCGCGCCGCGTCCGCAGATCACGACAACGCGGGTCTGCGCAGCGGCGCCGGCCTTGCGGATCTCCTCGGCCAAGTCGCGCATCATGCCGCGCGTCAGGGAATTGCCCTCGTCGGGACGCCCGAGATCGATCCGCGCAACGCCGTCGGCGTGAGTGACGGGAAATGCGAAACCGGTCATGGATCCATCCTTGACGAACCAGGCGCGATCCTGCATCGCCGCGCCGTCAGCCTGCAAATAACCACAACAAGCCTGACGTCACAATCGGCCCCGGCCTTTGCAAAATGTGGACAAGCCACGACAAAGGGGTGAAGTGCGGGCCTGCGCGACCTATCGTGCCGGCGACAGACGCGTCCAGAAAAAGGCATGGCCATGACGAAAACAATCGAGCGGACGATCGTGAGCCGGGGCCAGCTTCGTCTCGACGTCCTGTCGCAGGGCAGGGGGCCGACGATGGTGCTGCTGCCCTCGCTCGGGCGTGGTGCCGATGATTTCGCGCCCATGGCCGATGTGCTGGCAGAGGCCGGGTTTCGTGTCCTGCGCCCGCAGCCGCGTGGCATCGGTGGCTCCAGTGCGAGCCCGGCCTATGCCAGTCTCCACGATTGCTCGAACGACATTGCAGCCGTGATCGAAGCCGATGGCAATGGGCCTGCGGTTCTCGTCGGCCATGCCTTCGGCAATCGCGTGTCGCGCCTGCTCGCCACCATCCGGCCCGATCTTGTCACCGGCGTCGTGCTGGTGGCGGCCAATGTCGGCCATGCGCCGAGCCCGCCAAAAGTGCGCGAGGCCATTCGCAACAGCGCCAATCCCGCCTTGCCGGACGATGTGCGGCTCGACGCCCTGCGCTATGCCTTTTTCGCACCCGGAAACGACGCCGCGCCGTGGCTGAAGAACTGGCATCCCGACGTGCTCGCAAGCCAGCGTCTGGCGGGTGACCAGACGCCGCGCACGGAAGATTATGCATCAGGCGTGGCGCCTGTGCTCTACATGCAGCCGAGCCATGATCCGCTCGCACATGCGCAGGACGCCGTCGACTACAAGGCGGCGCTGGGTGATCGTCTGACGGTCATCAAGATTCCGCAGTCGAGCCATGCGGCCATTGCCGAACAGCCTGTGTTCATCGCCAGCGAAATCGCAGCCTGGGCGCGACGCATCCTGCCTTGATCCGGCTCTAGTGCTCGGCCTTCGTGGCGTCGAAGGCCGGTGCCGCATCACGAAAAGTGTCGAGCCAGTCGACAAGTGCTGGACAGGCCGCACGCCAGTCGACTTGTTTGCGCCAGTCCAGATAGCCGAGCGCGCAGGCGATCGTGATCGATCCCGCATCGACGATGCCGGGGTCGGGCGCATCGTGCAGAAGTCTCTCCAGCGCGCGCTCGATCTTGCCGCGCTGGTGTTCGATCCATGGCGCATAGGTATATTCGGCAGGGCGGCGCATCCGCTCATAGGTGATCAGCAGGCCAGCCTCGATGATGCCGTCGCCGAGCGCATGATGAACCAGCGTGTCGAGGCGGCGCTCCACCGGGAACAGGCGCGGCGCATCGAGCAGCGTGTCGAGATATGCAAGGATGACGCCTGAATCATAAATCGCCTTGCCGTCGGGCCTGATCAGCGCAGGCATTTTTCCGAGCGGATTGACGCTGCGCAGCGGGGTGTCGTCCGTCCACGGATCGCCGGTCTCGACGCGCAGGCGCGGCATCAGCCCGTGCGCCAGCGCGGCGATTTTCACCTTGCGACCGAACGGCGAGGTTGGCGTGGACATCAGCAGCATGAGTGAACCCGGAGGTGAATCGATCTGCGAACGTAATATGTTTGCTCCGTCATTGCGAGGAGCCGGAGGCGACGCGGCAATCCATCTTCGGGCTGCTGGCTTTCGGATGGATTGCCGCGTCGCTTTGCTCCTCGCA
>CAIWVR010000063.1 GCA_903916165.1 uncultured Hyphomicrobiales bacterium
CGGTGATGTGGTCGGTGGTGGAGAAGACCGCTCTGGCAGAGGCAGAAATTGAATATCACGATCACCAGAGCGATATGGGGTGGGTGAAGTTTCCGGTCACCGCTGGCCCGGTGCAGGACGCTTTCGTTGTCATCTGGACGACGACTCCCTGGACGCTGCCGGGCAATCGCGCGATCTCCTATTCGCACAGTATCGACTATGGCCTGTACGAAGTCACCGCCAACGAGCGCGACTTCGGGCCGAAGGTCGGTGAAACATACGTGCTCGCGGTGAAGCTCGCCGATGCGGTCGCAGCGACCGCCAAGATCGGTCTCGACAAGATCGGGGACGTTTCTGCCGAAGCCCTGAAGGCGATGACCTGCGCCCATCCGCTCGCCTCGCTCGGCTACGATTTCCCCGTGCCGCTGCTCGATGGCGATCACGTTACCGACGACACCGGCACCGGCTTTGTCCACACCGCGCCCTCGCACGGACGCGAGGATTTTGAAATCTGGATGGCGTCGGGCCGCATGCTCACCGAGCGCGGCATCTCCACCCGCATCCCCTTCACCATCGATGACGACAGCATCTACACCAAAGATGCGCCCGGTTTTGAGGGCAAGCGCGTCATCACCGAAAAGGGCGACAAGGGCGACGCCAATGAGGCGGTGATCAAGGCGCTGATCGCTGAAAACAATCTCGTCGCGCGCGGGCGGCTGAAGCATCAGTACCCGCATTCGTGGCGCTCGAAAAAACCAGTCATCTTCCGCAACACGCCGCAATGGTTCATTGCGATGGACAAGGCGTTCGACCTCGGCGCCTCGCTGCGCAGCGTCGCGTTCGACGCGATTGGCCAGACGCAATGGGTGCCCGCATCCGGCGAAAACCGCATCCGCGGCATGATCGAGAACAAGCCCGACTGGGTGATGTCGCGCCAGCGCGCCTGGGGCGTGCCGATCTGCGTCTTCGTCCACAAGGACACGAAGGAGCTGCTGCACGACGCCAGCGTCGATGCGGCGATTGCGACGGCCTTCGAGAGCGAGGGCGGCGACGCCTGGTTCCAGGATGGCGCCAAGGCGCGCTTCCTCGGCGACCGTGCCGATCACTACGACATGGTCATGGACGTGCTCGACGTCTGGTTCGATTCAGGCTCGACCCACACCTACACGCTCGAAGACGCGACGCATTTTCCGGGCCTGTCGGGCACCAGGCGCAAGGTCGATGGCGGCCGCGACAGCGTCATGTATCTCGAAGGCTCCGACCAGCATCGTGGCTGGTTCCAGTCCTCGCTGCTTGAGAGTTGTGGCACGCGCGGGCGCGCGCCCTTCGACATCGTGCTGACGCATGGCTTCGTTCTGGACGAGAAGGGCCAGAAAATGTCGAAGTCGCTCGGCAATGTCACCGCGCCGCAGAAGGTCATAGAGGAGTCTGGCGCCGACATCCTGCGTCTCTGGGTCGCCGCATCCGACTATTCCGACGACCTGCGCATCGGCAAGGAGATCCTGAAAACCTTCGTCGAGACCTATCGCAAATTGCGCAACACCTTGCGCTGGATGCTCGGCACGCTGGCCCATTACGACGAGACCCGGCGCGTCGCCCACGCCGACATGCCCGAGCTTGAAAAGCTGATGCTGCATCGGCTGGCCGAACTCGCGCCGGTGATCGGCACGGCTTATGAAACCTATGATTACCGCAAGGTGGTCTCGGAACTGTCGCTGTTCCTCAACACCGATCTTTCGGCCTTCTATTTCGACATCCGCAAGGACACGCTCTATTGCGATCCGCTGTCGAGCCAGGCCCGCCTCGCCTCGCTCACCTGTATCGAGGACATCTTCCGCGCCGTGACCCTGTGGCTTGCGCCGATCCTGGTCTTCACCGCGGAAGAATCCTGGCTGTCGCGCTACCCGGACGCTGAATCTGTGCATCTGGAAGGCTTTGCCGAGGTGCCCGCCAGCTGGCGCGACGATGCGCTTGCCGCCAAATGGGCCAAGGTTCGCAGCCTGCGCCGCGTCGTCACAGGCGCGCTGGAAATCGAGCGCGCGCAGAAGCGCATCGGCTCCTCGCTCGAAGCCGAGCCGCATCTGTGGATCAGCGCCGAACAGGCGCAGGTGCTCGACGGTCTCAATCTGCCCGATCTCTTCATCACCAGCGCCGCCGTGATCGAAGCCGGCGCGGCACCGTCCGATGGCTTCTTGCTGCCCGACGTCCCCGGCGTGGTCGTGAAGATCGAACGCGCGCGCGGCCGCAAATGCGCCCGCTCATGGAAGATCTCGGAAGAGGTCGGCACCGACACCGATTATCCCGACGTGACGCCCCGCGATGCGCAGGCTTTGCGTGAGCTCAAAAGCGCGGGCCTGCTGTGAGCGAATCCTTGCCCCTGAAACCCCGTCTCGTCGGAATCACGGCGGCAGCCCTGATGCTGCTCGTCGACCAGGCCCACAAATTGTGGATGCTGAATGTCTTCGACATGCCCAACCGCCAGCCGGTGCGGGTGGCACCCTTCCTCGATCTGGTGATGGCCTGGAACAAGGGCGTTTCCTATTCCTTGCTGGAGGCCGACAGCGATCTCGGCCGCTATGGCCTGCTCGCGCTCACGCTGGGCGCCACGGCGCTGCTCGCCTGGTGGATGTGGCGGGCGACCCATGTCGTGACGGGGCTGGGGCTCGGCCTGATCGTCGGCGGGGCCATCGGCAATGGCATCGACCGCGCCGCCTATGGGGCCGTGGCGGATTTCTTCCATTTCCATGTCGGCACATTTTCCTGGTACGTCTTCAATCTGGCGGATGTGGGCATCGTTGCGGGCGTCGCGCTTCTTCTGTATGAGTCCATCTTCATGGCGGAGAAGACGCCGGGGGCGTGACATTGCGCACGGTGCCCTGACATTACCGCGATGAAGCTGCAGTTTCCCCCTGCGGGCGCGTTGCGTCCGCCTTCGAGCGACCCGATTGGACGATGGGAATGGCCATGAAATCTGGGACTGACGCGCGCTCTCGTATCGGCCTGCTTGGGGCCGCCGCCATGACGCTGATGCTTTCTGCTGCCGCCACGCGACCCGCGCTGGCGCTTGAAGACGATGGCCGTGAGAGCATTTTTTCTTCTCTCGTCAGCATGGTCATGCCCGGCGACACGAACCCTGAATCGAGAATTGATTATCGCGAGCGCGCCCCGCTCGTCGTTCCGAAAAACCGCGAGGCCCTGCCGGCGCCGCAGCCCAAGGCGGCCGAGCGTACCAAGGCCTGGCCGAAGAACCAGGAAACCGCCCGCAAGGAGGCCGAGCGCGCCCGCGCTCTCGCCCCTCGCGTTGATGAAGTTCACAATCCTGTCAGCCGCACAGAACTTGATCGTGTGCGCTCGGCGGGCGTTCAGGGACCGGGTGCGGATGCGTCCTGCAACGAGCCGCTGGGACGCCCCTGCAATCAGGAAGCCTTCTGGGCGTCGCTGAAAAACAGCAAGTCTGCTGCCGACGAAACCAAGGATCTGGTGCCCGGCAAGGAAGCCTCGCGCAAGTTCCTGACTGATCCGCCGACGGGCTACCGCAAGCCGACGACGGTCCAGAAATATACATTCGAAATCAAGAAGGAAGACGACATCACGGACGCCCGCGAGCAGGCGATCCTGGAAAAGCGCCGCCGCGAGGAAAGGTGAGCCCTGCGAGGGGGTGAACTTCACCCCCTTTGCGCCTATATTGCCATTTGCCCGCCAGCGGGGACCGCGCGCCGCAAGGCTCGCGACCCGCGGCGGAAACCCCGTTTTTAGATTTTGGGCGCTCATGGCACGTCATCCTTTTGGTTCATCGTCCCCGTCTCTTGGCCTGACCCCGGGCGCCGCTGGCGCTGCCGCTGCGGTTGGCCCCGTGATTTCGCATTTCAAGCTTGAGAACGGCATGGAGGTCGTGGTCATCCCCGATCACCGCGCGCCGGTCGTCACGCATATGGTGTGGTACCGCAACGGGTCGGCTGACGATCCGGCGGGCAAGTCCGGCATTGCCCATTTCCTCGAACACCTGATGTTCAAGGGCACGCACAAGCACCCCAAGGGCGAATTCTCCGAAATCGTCGCCGAACTCGGCGGCCAGGAGAATGCCTTCACCTCGAATGATTACACCGCCTATTACCAGCGCATGCCCAAGGCGCATCTGCCCGTCGTGATGGCCTATGAGGCCGATCGCATGCGCAATCTCGTGCTGACCGACGATGTGGTGGCACCCGAGCGTGACGTGGTGCTGGAAGAGCGCCGCATGCGCACCGACAGCGATCCCTCCGCGCAATTGCATGAATCCGTGCAGGCCGCGCTCTACACGCACCACCCCTACGGCAAGCCGATCATCGGCTGGCAGCATGAGATCGAGGATCTTGGCCGCGAGGACGCGCTCGCCTATTACGGCCGCTTCTACACGCCCGAAAACGCGATCCTCATCGTCGCCGGCGACGTGACGCAGGACGAGGTTCATGCGCTGGCGGGCGACATCTATGGTGCCATTCCGGCGCTTGGCGAGACACCCGCCCGTCGACGCCCGCGCGAGCCGGAGCCCCGCGCCCATCGCCGCGTGACGCTGTCGGATGAAAAGGTCGAGCAGCCCTCGCATCAATGCGTCTATCTGGTGCCGTCCTACGCCACCGCCAAGCCCGGCGAGGCCGAGGCGCTGGAGGCGCTGGCGCATCTGCTGGGCGGCGGGCCGACGAGCCTCCTCTACCGCCGCCTCGTGGTGGAGCAGAAGATCGCGGTCGTGTCCGAGTGTTATTACATGGGTACGGCGCTCGACGAGACCCGCTTCTGGCTCTATGCCATGCCGGCCGAAAACGTGACGCTGGAACAGCTCGACGACGCGGTCGAGACCATCGTGCGTGAAATCGCCCGCAAGGGCGTGGCCGACAGCGATCTCGCCCGCGCCAAG
>CAIWVR010000064.1 GCA_903916165.1 uncultured Hyphomicrobiales bacterium
AGAGTATTTGCCTCGTCATTGCGAGACGCGCGGCAACCCTCTCCCGGAGGAGACCCTTGCGAAACATTGGTTTCGTCATTGCGAGCGGGAGGTTATGCAAAAGTCTCCTCCGGGAGAAGGAAGGCGCTCGCGCTTCTCGCCCCACCCCCGCGCACATGCTACAAAACCCCATGGCTTCCCCCCGCTCCTACCGCACGCCCTACAAGGGCCCCAAAACCTTCGCCCTGGCCGATCTCACGGCAAAGGCGATGGATCCCGTTCTGGCGAAACAGGGTTTTGGCACCGCCGACATCATCCTCAACTGGGAAGACATCGTTGGCGAGCGGCTGGCGCGCTATTGCGAGCCGGTGAAGCTGCAATGGCCCGCCCGGCCCGCCAAGGGCGAACCCGGCATGGGGCAAGAGCCAGCCTCGCTCGTGGTGCGCGTCGAGGGCGGCTTTGCCATCGAGCTTCAGCATGTCAGCCCGCTGGTCATCGAACGGGTGAACTCGCATCTGGGCTGGCGCTGCATCGGCCGCCTGCTGCTGCGGCAGGGACCGCTCGGCATCTCCCGCCCCGCGCCGCGCCGCAAGCCGGTCGATGATCCGGCTGCCCGCGCCGAAGCGGCGCGACAGAGCGCAGGCGTCGAGGACGAGTCGCTGCGCACCGCCCTGACCCGGCTGGGGTCTCGCATCCTGGCTGACAAGACCACGCATGGCAGCTGAGCCTGCTTGCACTCCATCCCGCCTCTTGCCACATTCCTTGGCACGCCTTTGCGCCAGCCACTTCAAAATCAGGACGCCACCCATGACAAAGACCCGCCGCGAAATGCTCGAACTCATGGGAGCCGCGGGCGCTGTCGCCGCGGCTGCGCCATTCAGCCTTGCCTTGCCCGCTTTCGCACAAGCGGCGAGCGATGTGCCCATGGCACAATTGATGGCGGCGGACGCCTTGCCCGACATCTGGATCGGCTCGAAGGATGCGTCCGTTACGATCATCGAATATGCCTCGATGACCTGCTCGCATTGCGCGCATTTTGCCACCGAGACCTTCCCGGCGTTCAAGAAGGCCTATCTCGACACCGGCAAGGCCCGCTTCGCGCTGCGTGAATTCCCGTTTGATCCACTCGCCACCGCCGCCTTCATGCTGGCGCGCGCGCAAGGCGACGACAAGCGCGAGGCCGTCATCGACCTGCTGTTTGCGCAGCAACAGAACTGGGCTTTCAAGGACAAGCCGCTGGAAGGGCTGATTGCCGTCATGCGCCAGACCGGCATGTCGCAGCAGGCCTTTGAGGCGGTTCTCAAGGACAAGGCGCTCTACGACAAGGTCAATGCCGTGCGCGACCGCGCCGCCAAGGAGTTCAAGGTGGACTCCACCCCGACCTTCTTCATCAATGGCAAGCGCCTGAACGGTGCCCTGTCGCTGGCGGAATTCGGCAAGATCATCGACCCGCTGGTCAAGAGCTGAGCTTTTGCCCTGATTCAGGCTGGATAAGTCCGGTTGCACACAGGAAATCGCGCCGTCCGGCTTGAACCGGGCGTCGCCTTGTGACGGCTTATGGCCGACCCTGACCGGTGCTAGCGCCCCGGGAGGGGTGCGGGTGTTTTGTCCGCCTTGCCGTCCTTTTCTGGAGCCATATTTGGAGCAGACGCCCGGAGCCCTGGTCCCATGAAGTTCAACCGCCTGCGCATCGTCGGCTTCAAGAGCTTCTGCGACAACACTGATTTTCTGATCGAACCGGGCCTTACGGGCATTGTCGGGCCAAATGGCTGTGGCAAGTCGAACCTGACCGAAGCCATGCGCTGGGTGATGGGCGAGAATTCCTACAAGAACATGCGCGCGTCTGGCATGGACGATGTGATCTTTTCAGGCAGCGGCAGCCGCCCGGCCCGCAACACGGCCGAAGTTGGCCTCGTGCTCGACAATTCCGACCGGACGGCCCCTGCCGCCTTCAACGATTCCGACATTATTGAAGTGACGCGCCGCATCGAGCGCGAACAGGGCTCGGTCTATCGCATCAACGGCAAGGAAGCCCGCGCGCGTGATGTGATGCTGCTGTTTGCCGACGCCTCGACCGGGGCGCGCTCGCCCGCCATGGTGGGTCAGGGCCGCATCGGCGAAATCATCTCGGCCAAGCCGCAGCAGCGCCGCCGCATTCTGGAAGAAGCCGCCGGCATAGCGGGTCTTCATTCGCGCCGCCATGAAGCGGAACTGCGCCTGAAAGGTGCCGAGGACAATCTCGGGCGTCTTGAGGACGTCATCAAGCAGGTCGACAGCCAGATCGACTCGCTGAAGCGCCAGGCGCGCCAGGCCGGACGCTACAAAAATCTCGCCGCCGACATCCGTCGCAACGAGGCGCTGCTCTACCATATCTCGTGGCGCGACGTGACGGGCGACCTTGCCCGCGGCGAGGAGAAGCTGCGCGCCGACACCGGCGAAGTGGCGGAGCGCACGAGATTGCAGGCCGAGGCCGCGCGCCTGCAGGCGATTGCCGCCTATCAATTGCCCGCCCTGCGCGACGAGGAGGCGAAAGCCGGCGCCGCCCTGCAGCGGCTTGTCATCGCCCGCGACCAGCTCGATGTCGAAGAAAAGCGCGCCCGGGACCGCGCCACAGAGCTCGAACGCCGCCTCGCCCAGCTCACCCGCGACCTGTCGCGCGAAACCGCGCTGATCGAGGATGCCGCTGGCGTGCTCGACAAGCTGGCGGGCGAAGCAGGCGAGATCGAGGACGCCAATGAAAACGCGGCCGAGTTCGAATTCGAGGCCAAGGCGCGCCTCGCCGATGCCGAGGGCGCGCTGGCCGACGCCGAGCGCGAACTGGCGGAAGCGCAATCGGCCTTGTCCGATCTGAACGCGCGCCGCACCACGCTCGAACAGGCCCTGCGCGAGGAGACGCAGCGGTTTGATCGTTTCGAGGCCGAATGGCGCAAGGTCGCGACTGAACTCTCCGCCCTGAAACAGGGCGCGGGCTCGGACGAGGAAATCGAGACGCTCGCGATGGCGCTTGAAGTCTCATCAGAGCGCGCCGTGATGCTTGAAGAGGCGATGATCGCCGCCGAGCAGCGCCATGCCGATGCGCGCGAGCGCGAGACCGCCGCACGCGGCCCGCTGACGGACGCCGAGCGCAGGGCGCAGCGGCTCGAGACCGAAGTCCGCACACTGTCCAACCTGCTCAACACCGCCTCGGGCGATCTGTGGCCGCCCGTCGTCGACGAGATCAATGTCGAGAAGGGCTATGAGGCCGCTCTCGGCGCGGCGCTGGGCGATGATCTGGACGCCTCCACCCATGTGTCGGCGCCCGCGCATTGGGGCGAGGCGAGCGAAGCCGCCAATGATGCGCCCCTGCCCGCCGGCGTGCGGGCCTTGGCTGACGTCGTGCGCGCGCCCGCCGTGCTGGCGCGCCGCCTGTCGCAGATCGGCATTTGCCTGAAAAGCGAAGGCGCGCAATTGCAGAAGCGCCTGCGCCCCGGGCAACGCCTTGTCTCCAGGGAAGGCGATTTCTGGCGCTGGGACGGCTTTACCGCCGCGGCTGAGGCACCCACACCCGCCGCGCGCCGCCTCGTCGAAAAGAACCGCCTTGGCGACCTGAGGATCGAAACCGCAGAGGCACGCGACGCCGCCAATGTCGCCAAACAGGTGGCCGAAGCGGCGCAGGCCGAATTGCGTGACGCCAGCGTCAACGAGATGAACGCACGCCAGACCGCGCGCGCCGCCATGCGCCAGGTCGAGGAGGCGCGCGAAAAGCTGTCACAGGTCGAGCGCGCGCACGCGCAGGTCGCCACGCGCATGTCGGCACTGGAAGAAGGCGTCAGGCGCTTTGCCGAAAATCGTGACGAGGCGCTGGTCAAGAAATCCGAGGCCGAAGCCGCGCTGAAGAGCCTCGCCGCCACGCAATCCATGATGACCAAGCTCGATCGCGCCCGCGCGCAGGCGGGGCAGAGCCGGGCCGAAGCCGCCGAGGCGCGCGCCGCCATGCAGGGCCTGTCGCGCGAGGCGGAAGGCCGCCAGCGCCGCCGTGAGGCGATTGCCCTGGAGCGCAATTCATGGGGCGAACGCCGCGCCCGCGCGACCTCGCAGATCGAAGAAATCGAGATGCGGGTGGAAGAGGCGCGTGAGGAACAGATGGTCCTTGCCGAAGCGCCCAATGAATTCATCCTGCAGCGCCGCGCCCTGATCGACCATGTCTCGCAGGCGGAAGAGGCGCGCAAGATGGCAGCCGACAATCGCGCCACGGCTGAGAACGATCTGGCCGAGGCCGACAAGCTCGCACGCGGCTCGATCGATGCCATGGGTCAGGCGCGCGAGGAACGCGCCCGCACCGAAGCCCGCGTCGAGGCCCTGCGCCAGCGGCTTGAGGAAATCGTCAAGACGATTGCCACCGAGCTTGAATGCGAGCCCCATGCGGTGGCGACGCTGGCTGGCGTCTCGCCTGGCGACACGCTGCCCGAAGCGCGCCAGATCGAGCGCACGCTGGAACAATTGAAGGGCGACCGCGAGCGGCTGGGCGCCGTCAACCTGCGCGCCGACGAAGAGCTCAACGAAATCGAGGAAAAATTCGGCACGATGGTGACCGAGCGCGACGACCTGACGGAAGCCATCCGCAAGCTGCGCATCGCCATCCAGAGCCTGAACAAGGAAGGTCGCGAGCGCCTGCTCGTCGCCTTCGAAGTGGTCAACGGCTTTTTCAAGGAGCTGTTCACCTCGCTGTTTGGCGGCGGCGCGGCGGAATTGCAGCTGATCGAAAGCGACGACCCGCTGGAAGCCGGCCTCGAAATTCTCGCCCGACCGCCCGGCAAGAAGCCGCAGACGATGACGCTGCTGTCGGGCGGCGAACAGGCGCTCACCGCCATGTCGCTGATCTTTGCGGTGTTCCTCACCAATCCGTCGCCGATCTGCGTGCTCGACGAGGTCGACGCACCACTCGACGACGCGAACGTGGAACGGTTCTGCGACCTGCTGGAAGCCATGCGCGGCCGCACCGACACGCGCTTCGTGACGATTACTCACAACCCGATCACCATGGCCCGCATGGACCGGCTGTTTGGCGTCACCATGGCCGAGCGCGGCGTCTCGCAGCTGGTGAGCGTGGATTTGCAGCAGGCCGAGAAGTTTCTGGAGCCGGTTTAGGTCGCGCGACCTCCGTCATTGCGAGGAGCGAAGCGACGACGCAATCCATCTTTCGCCAACCAAGAGAAAATGGATTGCCGCGTCGCCTGCGGCTCCTCGCAATGACGACGCTAAGAGTGCAGCTCGATGGCTCACACGCTGCGCGGCTCCATGCGCAATGACGGCAAGCGCCACGACTTCCCGCCTCGTCATTGCGAGG
>CAIWVR010000065.1 GCA_903916165.1 uncultured Hyphomicrobiales bacterium
CCGCGCCGCACGCTGGCTGCTGCGAAGCCCGCGAGGTCGCCGATCACGCCGCCACCAAGCGCGATGACGAGGTCGCGGCGCTCCATGCGTGCCTCGATGATTGCGTCGCAGACCGTCGAGAAATTTTCGTAGGACTTGGTGGCTTCGCCCGGCTCAAGGATGCAGCGCGTATGGCGGATGCCCGCCATGTCGAGCCCCGCTTCGAGCGATGGCAGGTGCCGCTCGGCGACATTGCGGTCGGTGACGATGGCGCAGGCGGAGCCAGGAAACAGGCGCGCAATCTGCGCGCCGGCGTCTTCGATCAGGTGCGCTCCGATGAGAATGTCATAGCGACGCGCGCCGAGTTCGACGGGAACACGCATGCCCGGAGCAGGCTGCGGCATGGAATATCCGGAGCTGTGATCATGCGCGGGATCATCGAACCCGATATCTGGCGGCAATCCGCGTTCGAGGGCGATCAGGATGTTTTCGACAACGCCATCATGCGGTCCGTCGCTCGACAGAACGGTGTAATCGGCAAGGCCATAGACCGGGTAGCGGTCGTCGATCAGCCGCTGCATCGTCAGTTCCGGATCTTCGGTGAGGAGGAGCGGGCGGTTCGACCTCTTGCGCACGCGGCGCATCAGCACGTCGAGGTCAGCCTTCAGCCAGATCGAGATCGCCTGTTCGGCAATTTTCTCGCGCGTGTCCGCGCGCATGAAGGCACCGCCGCCGGTCGCCAGGACTTTTTGTCCCTCGCCGATCAGCCGGGCAATGACGTGATGTTCGCGGTCCCGGAAAAAGGTCTCGCCGTGTCGCTTGAAGATTTCGGCGATGGTCATGCGTGCCGCTGTTTCAATGGCAGCGTCGGCGTCGACGAAATCCAGTCCGAGCCTTTGCGCGAGGCGGCGGCCGACCGAGGTCTTGCCGGATCCCATAATGCCGACAAGGACGATGGAGCGGCCGCCAAGGCGCCGCACGAGGCTGGCCGCGCGCGCGTCGCGCCGCTGCGGCAAGGTGCTTGCGCTCTCGACCGGGCGCTCGGGGGGGAAGGGGGATGCGCTGTTCATGTCTTCCTCCTAGCATGACGTGAACGCGGATTTAAGCTCCACGGGCCAAGATCGGGACTGTGACTTTCTGCGCGGCTGATTCGCGGCTGTTGATTTGCAAGGCCAGGCAGACCAAAGATGCGACCAAGGCGGGCGGTGGCGCCCGCGCCCGGAGATTCTCGTGCCGACCCTGCTCAGGTTCCTCGTCTTTCTCGCCATCGCCGGCGGGCTCGTTCTCGGCGGCATGATCGCCCTGGTGACTTTCGTCGAGCCGCAGCCGCGCGAGATGACGCAAACCATTCCGCCGACCAAGCTGAGACAATGACGCCCGGGCTGACCGATCCGCTCGGGTGCCTGTTCCTCGACATGATTGCCGCCGAGCGCGGGGCGGCCGTCAACACGCTCCATGCCTACGAGCGTGACCTCGTCGACTATTGCGATTTCCTTGACGGGGCGGGCAGCGGGCCCAAGCAGGCGACGACGCAGCAGATCAGGGCCTATCTCGAAACCCTCGACGCGCGCGGCTTCAAGGCGACGTCGATCGCGCGGCACCTCTCCTGCGTGCGCCAGTTCCACCGCTTTCTCTATGTCGAGGGCCGGCGCGACGATGATCCGGCCGCCGTGATCGAGGGGCCGCGTCGTGGTCGCTCCCTTCCCAAGGTCCTGACGCCCGGGGAGGTCGACCGCTTGCTCGCGGTCGCCAGGGAGGGCATCGACGATCCCGCCCGCCCGGCTGCCGGGCGGCTCGCTGCGGCCCGGATGCATTGTCTGCTGGAAACCCTTTATGCGACTGGCCTGCGTGTCTCCGAGCTGGTTGCCCTGCCGCGCAGCGCGGCGCGGGCCCGCGAGCCCCTCCTCGCCATCAAGGGCAAGGGCGGGCGCGAACGCCTCGTGCCGCTGTCGGACGCCTCGCGCGCGGCGATGAATGTCTGGCTTGCCCTGCGCGCCGAGTTGCGGCCCGGCCAGGGCACTTCGCCCTGGCTCTTTCCCGCCGACAGCGAAAGCGGACATGTGCCGCGGCAGGTTTTCGCCCGCGACCTGAAGACCGTCGCCGTGGCCGCCGGGCTGCGGGCCGACCTCGTCAGCCCGCATGTGCTGCGGCATGCCTTCGCCAGCCACCTGCTCCAGAACGGCGCGGACCTGCGCGTCGTGCAGGAATTGCTGGGCCATGCGGATGTGTCGACAACCCAGATCTACACTCATGTACTTGACGAGCGCACCCGTGCCATGGTGCGTGACCTGCATCCACTGTCGGATCGCTGAAGCCGCAATCGCTTGACTTCGCCTTTAGGAATCGACAGGTTCCGCCGTCTCCGGCAAGACCTTGCCGGCGCCTGCCCCGCGGAGTGACGAGTACAGCGATGAGCATGCGATCGTATCTTGATTTTGAAAAACCTGTGGCCGAACTTGAGGCCAAGATCGACGAATTGCGCGCGTTGCAGACCGATGAATCCGGTGCCATCGGCGAGGAACTGGTCAAGCTCGAAGCCCGCGCCGCCAAGGCATTGGTCGATCTCTACGCCACACTGACGCCCTGGCAGAAGACGCAGGTCGCGCGCCATCAGATGCGCCCGCATTTCATCGATTACATCGCCGGCCTGATCGAGGATTTCACGCCGCTCGCCGGTGACCGCAAATTTGCCGATGACGAGGCACTCATCGCCGGGTTCGGCCGCTTCCGTGGACAGTCGGTCTGCATCATGGGCCAGGAAAAGGGCTCGGACACCGAAGGGCGCCTGCGCCATAATTTCGGCATGACGCGGCCCGAGGGCTACCGCAAGGCCGTGCGCCTGATGGAAATGGCCGACCGCTTCGACCTGCCTGTCATTTCGCTTGTGGACACTGCCGGTGCCTTTCCCGGCATTGATGCCGAGGAACGCGGCCAGGCCGAAGCCATTGCCCGCTCGACGGAAGCCTGCCTTGCGCTGGGCGTGCCCAATGTCGCCGTCGTCGTCGGCGAGGGCGGATCGGGCGGCGCGGTGGCCATTGCCACAGCCAATCGAGTCCTGATGCTCGAACATGACATTTACACGGTCGCTTCGCCCGAGGCGTCGGCCTCGATCCTGTGGCGCGACAGCGGACGCCGCCAGGACGCTGCGACCAATATGAAGATCACCGCCCAGGACCTGCTGCGCTTTGGCATCATCGATGGCATCATTCCAGAGCCGGCGGGTGGCGCTCACCGCGACCCCCTCGCCATGATCCGCAACACCGGCGATGCCATCGAGGCGTCCATCGCAAGCTTCAGCGCCATGTCGCGCGATGCTGTCCGGGACGCCCGCGCCGATAAATTTCTCGGCATTGGTAGAAAGCTTTAAACACGCCACGCGCCGGACGGTTGCGTGGCGGCTGTGCCGCGCTTAACCTGATGATGTCACGCTCGCATGGTAACCAAACTGTAAGCATGTTGTGCGAGGGGTTGGACCGGGCCGATCCTTGACCGGTTC
>CAIWVR010000066.1 GCA_903916165.1 uncultured Hyphomicrobiales bacterium
CATCGGCCTCGCGCATGCACGCAGCGATCTTGGGCACGAGGCGATCAAGCCCCGCAGCCGTCTCGGCAATATGACGCCATTCAGCTTCGTTCACGCTTCAGTCTCTCCAGAGAGTCATGCCACCTTGATTCGCGAACTGAACATGCCACAGGGCGGCCCGCCGTGGCGGTTTTTTCTGCCGCAGAGGCATCCTGAGGTCCTGTTTATACTGCCAAAGCTTCAGGTCACTGGCTGGCCCCGTATCTGGCGTGTCGTGGCCGCAAGCGGCGTTCGTGCGCGCGGGACGACGTTCACGGTGACGACGGACAAGGACACGGCTTGCCTGCGTATCCCACCTGCTGGAGCGGTGCCATCACCGATGTCTGGATCGACGTAGGCTGCCTTTATCTGACGGCGGTCTTGGATCGGTTCCGCCCTCGCCCCTGACGGGGCTGATCTTCCACGCGGATCGGCTCAGCCAATGTGCGAGCAGGAGGCCTGGCGGCATTGAGTGGCCTTCGGCCTGTCGGGCTCGATGAGCCGCAAGGGCGATTGCCAGGACAAGGCGGTCACTAAGACGCTGTTTGCCTTGCCGCTGCTGCCGCCGTGACTCGCCCTTCGGCGACATCTGTCTCGATTGCCTCGGGCGCGCGCATGTGCGGATCGCCATAGCCGCCGCCGCCCGCCGTTTGAATGACAAACCGGTCTCCGGCCTGCATTTCAAAACGCCCTGATGCGGTGACATGTTGTTCGTTTGCCGCTCCGGGATTGATGACAAAGGACGCGCCCTTGCCCTCGTGTCCGCCGGCCAGTCCGTTGGGTGGAAAACGCCCCTTGTCGAAACGGCGAATCACGCTGGCGTCCTCCAGCAGCAGATATGCGCGCCGCATGGACAGGCCGCCGCGCCAGCGGCCCGCGCCGCCGCTGTCGGGCACGAGTTCGAATGTCGTGATCTGGCACGGATATTCGGATTCCAGAATCTCGATGGGCGTGATGTGCAGGTTGGAGAGATGCGCGGCCGTGGCCGATGTGCCGTCATGGCCCATGCCCCCGCCATAGGCCGAACCGATGATCTCATATTGCATCGATGAGCCACCGTCCCGGGCCTTGGACCAGTTGATCAGCAAGGCGCTCGAGGAGCCTGCGCCGGCGATGGCCCGCGTCGGCTGAAACTGCGCCATGGCCTGCAAGATGACGTCGACGAGTTTCAGATTGACCATCTGGTAATTCGACACCGGCGCCGGCGCATTGGCATGAGTCACCGTGCCCGGCTTGCAGACGATGCGCACGGCGTCGCGCATACCGTCATTGAAGGCAAAGCGCGGCCCGAGCGATCCGATCAACGAATAGAAGACGCAGGCCTCGACCATGGAGGGCCGCAGATTGACCGGCCCTTTCGCCTGTGGATCGCTGTGCGAAAAATCGAATGTCGCAAGGCCGTCCCTGACCTCGATGGTCACGGCGAGCTTGATCGGCTTGTCCATCACCACGCCGTCCGAATCCATGAAACCTTCGGCGGAAGATGTGCCTTCCGGCAATTTGCCGATGGCGGCGCGAAGTTCATCCGCCGCGCCTTTCAGGATCGCGGCAAAGGCATCCGTGAGCGTGCCCGCGCCGAAGCGGCTGCATAAGTCGCCGACGCGCATCGCGCCCATTTCCGTGACGGCGATCTGCGCCGTGACATCACCGCGCACCAGCAATGGCTGGCGCGTGTTGGCGAGGATCAGGCGCTCTATGTCGGGCAGTGCGGCACCGGCGGCGCGAATTTTGATCGGGGGAATCAGCAGGCCTTCGTGAAAAAGCTCGGTCGCATTTGCAGAGGTCGAGCCGGGCACGGTGCCGCCCACGTCCGCCTTATGTGCGATCGAGCCCGAGAAGGCGACGATCTTTCCGTCCGCAAAGACAGGCGCGACAAAGGCCATGTCGGAGACATGCGGCAGGCCGCCCTCGTAGGGGTGGTTGGAGACGAAGACGTCGCCGGGCGCGATGTCGCCCGCGCCATAGACGTCGAGAATGCGCCCGACGAGATGGCGATAGACAGGCGCATGGAAAAACATGGGCGGCGAGACAATCAGCCGTCCCGTGGCATCGAGAATGACACAGGAGAAATCCCGCGACTCGCGGATGATCGTGGAATAGCCGGAGCGATAGAAATGATAGTGCATTTCATCGATGAGGCTCGCAATCTTGTTGCGAATGATCTGGATGGTGATCGTGTCCATGGCTCAGGCGCCCCGCTCGAGAACAAGATTGCGGAAGGTGTCGACTGTTGCGCGCCAGCCCGGATTGACGACCGTCGTCGCGTCGAATTGTTCGATGATGCAGGGCCCCTGGACCACGCTTCCGATATCGAGCCTGTCGCGTTCGTAAAGGGTGGCGGATTCGGGGGCCCGGCCGTCGAAACACACCAGTCGCTCGCCCTTGCGCGCCGCCGCAACCGGACGCGGCGACGCCGGCCGGCTGTCTTCGATGGGCTGGTATTTGGGAACGGTGACCCGAAGCCGCACGCGGTAGCTGACAATTTCCACCGGTCGGTCAGAGGCCGCATGGCCATGAATTTGCGCGTGGCGCTCATCGAAGCGGGCGCGCGCCGCGATCATGGCGGTGCCATCGAGGCGATCTGCAAACAGCCCCTCGAGGGGCGTGCGCAATTCATAGCCCTGGCCTGCATAGCGCAGATCGAGTTCACGCGAAAAAGAGGCGTCTGCGAGCTTCATCCCCTCGGCGGCGAGTTCATGATGCGCACGGGTTTCAAGCTCGGCAAAGATGGCCTCGGCATGATCCGGGCTCACCTCGGCGAAGGGACGCAGCTCCGAGCGGATGTAGTCGTGAATGACATCCGTGCACAAAAGCCCGAGTGCTGAAAACGCGCCGGGGCGCATTGGTACGAGAATACGGTTGACGCCAAGCTCTTCGGCGACCGCCGCCGCATGGACAGCGCCGGCACCGCCAAACGGGAGCAGGGTGAAGAGCGTGAGATCGACGCCGCGTTTGGCTGCAAAAACGCGCACCTCGTCGGCCATGCGCATGTCGACGATGCGGCGAATGCCTGCCGCCGCTTCGAGCGCGCTCATGTTCAGGGGCGCTGCGACATGCGTTTCAAGCGCCTTGCGCGCGGCGGCGACGTCGAGCTTTTGCGATCCGCCCAGAAAATAGTCCGGATTGATATAGCCGCACAGGACATCCGCGTCGGTGACGGTCGGGCGTTCGCCGCCGCGGCCGTAGCAGGCGGGGCCGGGAGCTGCGCCTGCGCTCTGTGGGCCCACGGTCAGGAAGCCGCCGCCGTCAATCGAGGCGATGGAGCCGCCGCCCGCCGAGATCGTCGTCATGTCGAGCGCAGGGACGTCGATCTGGCGGCGCGCGATGACGCCTTCCGTCACTTCGAGCGGCACGCCGCCCTCAATGAAGGCGATATCGGCACTCGTGCCGCCCATGTCGAGCGTGACAATGCCCCGCCCTGCATCGACCTTCGCCAGATAAGCGGAGGCTTGCGCGCCGGCGGCCGGCCCGGACAGAAGCGTGTGCACCGTGCGCCCGCCCTCGATCGCCGCCGTGAACGGCATGACGCCGCCATTCGACTGCATGAGGAAACGCTGTTGCGTCGAGACGCCTGCCTCGTCGAGGCCCTTCGACAGATGGTCGATGTAGCGCACCAGAACCGGTTCGAGATAGGCGTTCAGCAGCGTGGTCGAGATCCGCGCCCATTCGCGGATCCGCGGCAGGACTTCGCTGGAGATCGAAACAGAAAGTGTGGGTGCCTCCTCGGAGATGATGCGCCGTGTTTCTTCTTCATGCGCGGGGTTCATGAAGGAGAAGAGATAGGCGACGGCGATCGACTCGACGCCCGCGTCGCGCAGCTTTCGCGCTGCTGCACGCACCGCATCGCGATCCAGCGGCACGAGCACTGTCCCCTGATGATCCGTGCGTTCGGGAATTTCACAGGTGAGGCTTTGTGGCGCGATGGGCACGGGTTTTTCATAAAAATAATCGAAGAGATTGCCGTCGCGGGCCTGCGCCTGCGCCTCCTGCACGGCACGAAAGCCTTTGGTGATGAACAGACCCACCTTAGCGCCGCGCATTTCCAGCAGGGCATTGGTGGTGATTGTCGTGCCATGTGCAAAGAAGGCGATGCTGCCGGGCATCAAGCCTTTCTCGACAAATTTCCGCACGCCGTTCAAGACGCCCAGCGCCGGATTCCCGGGCGTGGATGCCACTTTCTCCACGGAGAAGGAACCGGTGTTCACGTCCAGCAGGACGAGATCCGTATGCGTGCCGCCGACATCGACGCCAAGGCGATAATGTGCCGTTTTCTGCATGGGTTTTTCCTGCCCAGTCTTTTTTCTTCCAGCTCAGGAGGCTGGAGTTTGCGTGATGATATCCACCAAGGCGATGCGAGAAGATGTTTTCATCTGGCAGACTGGCGGATTTCCCCCAGCTGCGGATCGGTCAGGGACGCGGTGTCGAACTTGAACGGCCTCTATCCGCCTGCAATTTTGCAAGATGCCGTTCTTCCGGCCTTGCTCGGGGTTGACGCTGTCCCAACTGGCGCATGGCGACAGGCACCATTCCTGCGCTGTAAAACGTCCAAGGAAAGCGCATTTTCTCACCACCCCCAGCCGCGGCGCATGTCTTGATCTTGTTTCAAGCCGTTCGGCGTTGAACATATCAGATAACGCAAACCTCCTCCGGTCAAGGACGCCGGCTTGTGCTTCGTCCGGGCGGATCAACCACCGCAAGCATGTCCGTCGCCGCCGCCTCACACCGGTGTCCAGGCTGGAA
>CAIWVR010000067.1 GCA_903916165.1 uncultured Hyphomicrobiales bacterium
CACACGTTTCTGGACGTTGACCGTGACCGATGCCGAGGGGCGTCTTGTGGCACCGGCCGCCATCCCGGTCGCCCGCGCGGGCTTCACGTCGAGCGAAATCCTGCGCGACGGGCAGGGCGGCCTGGAAATCAGGCTGGCGCGGGAGGCCCGGGCCGGAAACTGGCTGCCCCTGGCGCAGCCCGGTGCCTTCATGCTGACCTTGCGGCTGTACGATTCCCCGCACAGCCTCAGGGCGGGTGCGCTGGCCGCGGCGGAAATGCCCGCCATTGTCGTGGAGCAGTGCTCATGAAGCGCAAGCCTTTGCTCTCGCGTCCGTTCGAAGGCCTGGCCTGGCTCGTCGCGATCTTATGTGTTGCCGGGGTCGTTCATCTGGTGACGATCCTCATCTTGCCGCACATTGCGCCCCATTCCGCCTATGCCCGCATCGCGGCGCAGACGCCGACCGGTAAATTGATCCTGCTGCCTGCGATCGGGCCGGGCCATGAAATGCTGCCCTATGAAGATCCTGCCGTGGCGCTCGCGGCCTGCACCTTTGATCTGACACGCGGGCCGGCGCGGCTGCGCGGACAGCTCGCGGCGGATGCGCTGATGATGCTGTCGTTCCATGCGCAATATGGTCAGACGTTTTACGCCATGACTGACCGCAGTGCCTTGCGCGGGCGCATCGAAGTGGTGATCGCGACCCGCGCACAGCTCGACGACATTGAGGCAAATGATGCGGAAGATGAATTGCCGCAGGAATTGCGGCTCGAAGCCCCGGCCCGACAAGGGTTCATTTTGCTGCGGGCTCTGGCAGAGCGGCCCTCGCTGATGGACGAGGCGCGCGGACGATTGTCCTCGCTGACATGCGAGAATGCGCGGACTGACGGATCAGGCCGTGCGCTTGTCGGCATCCTTGGCGCGCAACGCACGCTTGCGCTTGCGCGCGATTGACACCGGCTCAGCGCGCTCATAGCGGACGCCCGTGAAAAACAGCAATTGAAATGGCCCATCCGACCGCGTCGGTCGCGGTCCGGGCGTTTGCTGGAAGATGATAATATTCGACATTCTCTCATTCCCTGGTCGGTTCGCATCAGAAAATGCAACCTGCGGACACAAAAATGAAACGCGACACCAGCATTAAGAGTTTTCGAAGGTTAACACCGTGTTAATATTCAGGGGTTAATCTGAGAGTAGTTTCCGAGTGTGTCCGCGATGCGTCCTTTCGCCCAAGATCCAACCTCCGACGACCTCCATCACCTTGCCGCCCGCGGCCTGAGTGAGGCGGGAGGCCCCAGGCCATTGCTCCTGCGTGTGCTGACGGATCTGTTCGTCATGCGGCCCATACATTCGTATGGGGAAAGCCGCCAGTTCGCCGAAATCGCCCACCGGCTCATGGCGGATGCAACGCAGGCTGAATGCGATCACACCGCCAGCGTCCTGTGCCATCATCCCGCAGCGCCCCCCGATCTGCTCGACCGGATCGCGTTGAAGGGTGGCGAAGGCGCATTGCTTTTATTTGCCCAATGTCGCGCCTTGTCGACGCCCGTCCTGCAGGACGCTGCCACCACAGGTGAGGCGACCGTTGCGGAGGCCCTTGCGCGTCGGGTCGATCTCGACGCTGCCATGATCGCGACGCTTGCCGCGCGCGATGAGAGCGCCGTGTTGCGCACGCTGGCCCGCAATGATTCGGCACCGCTCGCCGCCACCGTCCTGCAGCGCCTTGTCGCGCGGGCGCGCCTTGATGCGGATTTGGCGCGGGCGCTCGCCCGACGGCTGCCGCACCGTGTTGAAACGCTGGGCCTTTTCATGATGGCGGATGCGCGCGCGCGCGCGCTGATGATCGCGCGCATGCGCGAAACTGCCGGTGAATCCGAAACGCTCTCGACAGCGCTGGAACATGGTGCGGAGACCGCGTTGCGCCGCATCGAGGCCATGGCGATTGAGGGCGCGACGGAGGATGTCGCCGTGGCCCTCGCTGAAGCATGTCATTGCGATGCTGCGCTCGCGCGCGCCATTGTCGCCGACACGGGCGGAGAGCCGCTCGTGATTGCCTTGCGCGCGCTCGGGCTGCGCCCGGAGATCGTCACGCGCATTTTCCTGTTCGTCGATCCGAACGTGTCCCATGCGCGCGGCCGCGTGTCAGCACTCGCGCGGCTGGCGTCGGGCCTGTCGCAAAAGGTGGCCCGGCGCATCCTCGACGCCATGAGCGGGCGCACGCTCGCCCCCGTCCGCCACGCGGCATTGCACGACCAGACCGCGCGTCTGTCGTCGGCCCGCGTGAGCCGCACACAGTCGCGCGCCCCGCGCAGCATGATGGATTTGCTGAAAAGGCCTGCCTAGAAGGTCGTTTGACGGGCAAAACATCGCCCGTCATTGAAAGAAGCGCAGCGACGAAGCAATCCATCTTGGGGCTGCCATGGATTGCTTCGCCTTGCTCGCAATGACGACGCCATATTTAGCTGGCGAGCTTCTGGGCGATGATCTCCTCGCAGCGCTTGTTGCGCTCGTCGATGAATTTTCCGGTCATCGCCTCGCGCAGTTCGGGCGAGGGATCGGCGAGGCCGAAGCGGTCAGGTCCATTCATCAGCTTGCCCCAGTAATCGGGCGTCCCGACCACGTGGGTGGCCTCGTTGATCGTGTCGACCTCGGCGGTATATTCCGTCACGAAGCCATTCGGCTCGATGAAATAGGAAAAGAGATTGTTGCCCGGGCCGTGGCGGCCGACGCCCCAGCCGATCTTGTAGCCATGCTTCTTCATGCGACCGGCGCCGCGCATCAGGCCGTCGAAGTTCGAGACCTCATAGGCCATGTGGTTCAGGCTCGGTCCCTGCGCGCGGGCGAGCGCGACGGAATGATGGTAGCTGGAGCAGCGGATGAAATTCATGCGGGCCGTGGAATCGGTCAGGCGGAAGCCCAGCACTTCCGTGTAGAAGCGCTCCTGCGCATCCAGATCGGCGACGTTGAAGACGACATGCGAGAGCTTCTGCGGGCGCGAATGATCGTGGAAATCACCCTCGCCATGGGTCGCGACATCGCTGGAGATGTTGAGCGTCTGGCCTTCGGGTGTCTTGACCGAGAAGCCATAGCCGCCGCCTGCAATGGCGGGCAGTTCCATCGGCGCGGAAACGATGTCGCAGCCCATGGCTCTGGCCTTGGCATGCAGACCATCGACCGAGGCACGGTCCGCCGCGGCGAAATTGGCGGCCAGAAATCCCGCGCGCGGGCGCTCGTGGATCGCGAGCACATGATGCTCCTTGCCGGCGGCGCGCATGTAGACAACGCCATTGTCGCCGGAGACGGCGGTCAGGCCCCAGGCGTTGGAATAGAAGTCAGCCGTTTCCTTGAGATCGTGGACGGCGAGTTCGACGCCCCTCAGGCCGTTGACGCGGATGTTGCTCATGGATTCTCCTCCTGCGAGCGGGCGCGCGGCCCGTCTTTCTGCTTGGTCGGTAGATGATAAACGGCTCACCTGCGAAAGGCGAGTGGGTCGGTTGCAGGGAACGCCGTCAGGCTTGACCGGACTGGACAGGCGGGGATGACCATGACCCTCCCACATGTTCTCGCCTTTTACGGCTCGCACTGGCTCGGGATCCCCCATTGAAGCCGATGGCCTGCCCTCGAGCGACGAATCCCAACCTCCTCCCCCTTGCGGGGAGGGAAAGGCATGCGTCCTTTGCAAGCGTGTCACGCGCAGCCTCAGGATGGATTCGCTGCGCTCGCAATGACGGTGCCGGGGTGACGGGCCATTGTGGTGGTGACGAGCCTTGGCTTTAAAGGGCTTCTGACTCCAGCTCCTGCGCGCGCCGCTCAAGCGTGGCGACGAGATCGGTCGCGCCGGTCTCTATGGCCCTGTTTGCAGCCTTGACGAGTTTCGCCTGAACCACCTCGTCGCGACCGATTTTCTGCTTGGCGGCAAGCCATGATGCGACTTCTGCCCAGTCCCAGAGCGGACTGTCGGACGTCACCTTGACGAGCGGTGCCGGAAAATTCTTGCCGCGTTGCCCCTTGGCATATTGCGTCATCGCGGCGCGGGTCATTCCGGTGCGATGGGCGATGTCGGCAAGGCTCACGAGCGGATCGGGTTCGATCCTGTCGATGACGGCACCAGCCTGAATGACCTGCGCCATGGCCGAGGTCAGAGCCGCCGCAAGCGTCGGCGCCTCGCGCGCAAAGTCGACAATCGTGTGGCCCTTCTGGAAAGCGACGAGAGCATCGTCGCA
The DNA here is from genome assembly GCA_903916165.1 of uncultured Hyphomicrobiales bacterium. Taxonomy (GTDB): domain Bacteria; phylum Pseudomonadota; class Alphaproteobacteria; order Rhizobiales; family Beijerinckiaceae; genus Terripilifer. The sequence goes on from CAIWVR010000067.1 coordinate 4,203, forward strand.
TCCCGCTTCATAGAAACGGGTTTCATAATCGTCCGCATTCGGATCGAGGCCGGATGCAACGATGCTGAATTCAAAGGTTCTCATCGTTCTCCTCCCGGGCATGGGGGCAGCGATCGACAGCACGGGCGATCTGCTTGGCATGATCTTCGGGCCGGCGTGGTGTGCTGTTGATGCCAAATTGGCAGCCGTCCCGATCAGCATGGGCACAAAAAAGCCGACCCCAATGACCCATTTTGCGCCAGCGCCAACCACGCGCTTCGGCACGCGCTATGGCCGCCTCAACCTCCTTGTTGGGGTGGGTTGGTCTCTTCACTGGCTTTTCCTATAAAAGCGATGTGTAAACAAATGTCAACATTTATATTGTGGGCTGGAGAGCCCAAACAGGGTAAAGGCTCAGATCAAGCTGCCAAGTGGTTCGTGGTCCTATCATAGGAATTTTATCTTGACAGCATGACGCTCCCGATGTAGGGTTGCGACAGTCTCCACACATGCGCCGACAGCGCCTCGCCCCTGGCGAGCGGCACGTCGTGCGCGTCCGTTCCTGACAGGACAATCCGCATGAAAAAGCCCGGCAAGGCCGCGCTCGCCCGTGCGCGTGCGCATTATGAGGCGGACGACATGCCACTGACCAAAATTGCCGCGACGCTGGGCCTGTCGCCCGCCGCCTTTCGCGCGCTGCGCAAGCGCGAGACCTGGCCGGAGCGCGGCAGGCCAAAGGCAGTTTCGCCGCCAACACCACCCGAGTCCGGCGACGAATCGCTCGACACACGGGCGCTCGAGCGCCGCCTCGTGCGCGCGCTGCGGCGCGAGATCGCGCGTGCCGAAAGCGAGATCGAGAAGGCCGCCCATCCCGGCGCCGAACGCAAGGCGCGCATTCTCGGCCTGCTGGTGAAGACGCTGGGCGACTTGCGTCGTCTGGGCGCCGCCAACAAGGCGCGAGCGCAAAGGGGGAGCGATGACGCGCATGAGCCTGACCGAGACGAGGCTCCCCGCGAGCTGGCCGCATTGCGAGAGGCGCTTGCTGAACGACTTGCAAGCCTGCGCGACGAACGGGACGCTGGATGAGGCTTTGGCGGGTCTCACCGCGCGTGATCTCGAAACACTGCTCGCGGCTTGGGATTTCAACGCCCGTGACGATCAATGGCCGCCCGTGCGTGCGCAGGGCGGCGGCGCCTGGACGGTCTGGCTGATCATGGGCGGCCGCGGGGCCGGCAAGACGCGCAGCGGCGCCGAATGGGTGCGCGGCATGGCGCTCGGCCTGCCGGGTTTCTCACAGGCACCGGTCGGGCGCATTGCGCTTGTGGGCGAAACGGCGGCCGATGTGCGCGATGTCATGATCGAGGGCGTATCGGGCCTTTTGTCCATTCATGCGCGCGACGAGCGCCCGTTGTGGGAGCCCTCGCGCCGCCGTCTCGCCTGGCCGAACGGGGCCATGGCGCAGGCGTTTTCAGCTGAAGATCCCGAAAGCCTGCGCGGACCGCAATTCGGCTGCGCCTGGCTCGATGAACTCGCCAAATGGCGCAAGGCCGAGGAGACGTTCGACATGCTGCAATTTGGCCTGCGCCTTGGCGCACATCCGCGCCAGGTGGTGACGACAACGCCGCGCCCGACGCCGATCCTGAAACGCCTGCTGGCCGATCCGAAGACAGCGGTGACGCGGGCACCGACGCAGGCCAATGCGCGCAATCTGGCCGCCGACTTTCTGGAGCGGATCGTCACCCGCTATGCCGGGACACGGCTCGGTCGGCAGGAATTGCTTGGTGAAATGGTCGAGGAGCGCGCCGACGCGCTGTGGACGCGCGACATGCTGGAGGCTTGCCGCCGCGACACGGCGCCGCCACTGCGCCGCATTGTGGTGGCGATCGATCCGCCGGCCTCGTCTCACGCACGGGCCGACGCCTGCGGCATTGTCGCGGCGGGCATCGACGCCGATGGGATCGTTTATGTGCTCGAAGATGCCTCGCTGGCGGCGGCGCGTCCTGCCGCCTGGGCGCGCGTCGCGGTTGCCCTCTACCACGCGCGGGCTGCCGACGATCTTGTGGCCGAGGTGAACCAGGGCGGCGACATGGTCGGCGCCGTGATTGGTGAGGCTGACGCCAGCATTCCCGTGCGGCAGGTGCGCGCAACCCGCGGAAAATATCTGCGCGCCGCGCCGGTGGCGCAGCTCTACGAACAGGGCCGGGTGCATCACATCGGCGCCTTTCCCGCGCTCGAGGATGAAATGTGCGCCTTTGGCCCGCATGGCCTCGACACCGGGCGCAGTCCCGACCGGCTCGACGCGCTCGTCTGGGCGATCACCGCGCTGGCCTTTGGCCGCGAGGCCGCCGAGCCGAAAGTGCGGCGGCTTTAGGGGTTTCATCGTCATTGCGAGGAGCCGCAGGCGACGAAGCAATCCATCTTCCAATGGCAGCCCTCCGAAGATGGATTGCCGCGTCGCTGCGCTCCTCGCAATGACGAACTCAAAAGGAAATGCCATGCCCTCCTTCCTCACGCGCCTCCTCGGCGTGCGCGCACCTGCGCGTCCTGCACAGATGAAATCCACCCGCAGCGCAGCGGTCTTTCCCATCGGCCTGCCGGGGTTCACGCGCCCGCAGCCGCGGCGCCTGAGCGAATTGGTGCGGCAGGGCTATGAGCAGAACCCGGTCGTGTTCCGCTCCGTGCGCATGGTGGCCGAAGCCGTCGCCTCCGTGCCGTGGCTTGCCTATGTCGATGGCGTCGAGACGCCCGATCATCCGATGCTGGCGCTGCTGCGCGCGCCCAATGCGGCGCAGACGCAGGCGAGTTTCGTCGAGACCCTGGTGTCGAATCTCCTGCTGTTCGGCAATGCCTATGTCGAGGGCGTCAGCACGGGTGTTGCCCTGCAGGAATTGCACGCGCTGCGGCCTGACCGCATGACGCTCGTGCCGGGCACGAATGGCTGGCCTGTCGCTTTCGAGTATCGCGTCGGCGCAGACCTCGTGCGCTTTCCGGCGGGCGAGGGGCCGGGCGTTCTCCTGCACATCAAGTTTCACGCGCCGCTCGACGATTATTATGGCGCCTCGCCGCTGGCCGCTGCCGAAACGGCGGTCGACATTCACAATGCCGCCGGACACTGGAACCGCGCGCTGCTCGAAAATGCCGCACGGCCCTCTGGCGCGCTGGTCTATGCGGGACCAGATGGCGCCTCGCTGTCGGACGAGCAATTCGAACGCTTGAAGGCGGAACTCGACGAGAGTTTTTCAGGGCTCCGCAATGC
>CAIWVR010000068.1 GCA_903916165.1 uncultured Hyphomicrobiales bacterium
ACAAAGCATTATCGAATCCTGTCTCAGCATTTAAGAAAGCCATCATATCTGTGTAGGCAGGAATCATCTCTGTGTTTGTGTCTATACCTGTATAGTTGATACCGAGACTCCACGCACCCAACATTCGGCCTCCCCAACCTGGTCGCGAGATTGTCGGGCGACACCTGCCCCAATGCGATGAACATCAGGAACTTGATCCAGTTCAGCACGAAGAACAGTGCCGTCGATGTGCCGGCGTAGAAGGTCGGCGTCATGCGCAGTGGCACGGCATAGGCCTGAAACGGCACGCCGCCGGTGTTGGCGATGAAGGACGCAAAGCCACTCATCAGCCCGAGCGCGAGCCCCTTGGCGCGGGCGGGATGGCGCGGCGGCGCATCGGGAGTGGGACGGCGCGTCCAGTGCAAGGTGACGAAGAGACAGGCCAGCGTGCCGACCAGAAATTCCACCATGGCGTCGGAGACATAGGCCGCCAGCAGCGCGCCGGCGACGAGCCCCCCCAGTGCGCCGGGCATGAAGCGCAGGAGCACGTCGCGGCTCCAGGTCTTGCGGTAGGCGAACAGCGAGACGACGTCCTGCGCCATCAGGATCGGCAGGATGATGGCAGCGCCCTGCAGGGGCGGCACCACGAGCGCCATCGTGGGCAGGGCCACCATGCCAAGCCCCGAGAAGCCGCCCTTGGACAATCCAAGCACCACGACGGCAGGAACGGCGGCGAGATAGAAGGCGGCGTCTGTAATCATGTGGCCGGAGATCATATGTCCCGTGCTCGTGCCTTGAGGATCTGGATGGCTATTGCCCGTTTTGGCTAGGCCTAAGAGCTAACGCTCGGGCCGTTGCCTTGCCGGGCTCCCGGTCGCAAGAAAGAGGCCATCTGCAAAGGGTGCCGGGCCTCGACCGGCGCGCCTCGACCGGACTGCCCCTCGGGAGGGAAACCATGTCTTCGTCCGTGAGTTCTTATCATCAAGTCTACGGCAATTGGCAAAAGGACCCCACCGCGTTCTGGGGCGAGGCCGCCAGGGCGATCGACTGGATCGAGGCACCAAGCCAGATCTTCGACGCGACCCAGGGCCCCTATGGCCGCTGGTTTCCCGATGCGATCTGCAACACCTGCTACAATCTGCTCGACCGCCATGTCGCGGGCGGCCGCGCCGACCAGGATGCGATCATCTACGATTCGCCCGTCGCCCACGCCAAGCGCAAGCTGACCTATGCGCAGGTGCTGGACGAGGTGAGTGCGCTGGCTGCTGTCTTGCAGGATTTTGGCGTCGGCAAGGGCGACCGTGTCATTGTCTACATGCCGATGATCCCCGAAGCGCTGATCGCCATCTATGCCTGCGCGCGCATCGGTGCCGTGCATTCGGTCGTCTTCGGCGGTTTCGCAGCCAAGGAACTGGCGACCCGCATCGATGACGCCAAGCCGAAACTGGTCCTCACTGCGTCATGCGGCATCGAGCCGGGACGAATCGTGCCCTACAAGCCGCTGCTCGATACGGCCATCGATTTGTCGGTGTCCAAGCCCGACCATGTCGTGATCTTCGCACGCGAACAGGCCCGGGCGTCCATGATCGAGGGGCGCGATCATGACTGGACGGATCTGGTCGAGGCCGCCAAGGCCGCAGGCCGCCGTGCGCCCTGTGTGCCGGTGAAGGCGACCGACCCGCTCTATATTCTCTACACGTCCGGCACGACGGGCATTCCCAAGGGCGTCGTGCGCGACAATGGCGGCCACATGGTCGCGCTCGCCTGGACGATGAAGAATCTCTACGGCATCGAACCGGGCGAGGTGTTCTGGTCGGCCTCCGACGTCGGCTGGGTCGTGGGTCACTCCTACATCGTCTATGGCCCGCTGCTGCATGGCGCGACGACCATCGTCTATGAGGGCAAGCCGGTCGGCACGCCCGATGCCGGCGCCTTCTGGCGGGTGATCGAGGACTATGGCGTGGTGGCCCTGTTCACGGCGCCGACCGCCTTCCGCGCGATCCGCAAGGAAGATCCGGAGGCGGCTTTCCTGCAAAAATATTACACGAAAACCCTGCGCACGCTGTTTCTGGCGGGCGAGCGCGCCGATCCCGACACCGTGGCCTGGGCGGAAAAAGTGCTCGGCGTGCCGGTGGTCGACCATTGGTGGCAGACCGAGACCGGCTGGGGCATCGTCGGCAATCCGGTGGGGCTTGGCATGTTGCCGGTCAAGCACGGCTCGCCCACCGTGCCGCTGCCGGGCTATGATGTGCAGATCGTCGACGAGGCCGCACGGCCCGTGCCCAACGGGCAGATGGGCTCCATCGTCCTCAAGCTGCCGCTGCCGCCCGGTTGCCTGCCGACGCTGTGGCAGCAGGATGGGCGCATGCGCGAAAGCTATCTCGACGATTTTCCTGGCTTCTATAAAACCGCAGACGCCGGCTTCAAGGATGACGACGGCTATCTCTTCATCATGGGCCGCACCGACGACATCATCAATGTCGCAGGACACCGGCTCTCGACCGGCGGCATGGAAGAGGTGCTTGCCTCGCATCCGGCAGTTGCCGAATGCGCGGTGATCGGCATCAAGGACGCGCTGAAGGGCGAGCAGCCCTGCGGCTTCGTCGTGCTGAAATCAGGCGTCATGCAATCGCCGTTGCAGATCGAAAAAGAGATCGTGCAATTGGTGCGCGACAGGATCGGCCCGGTGGCGGCCTTCAAGATCGCGATTACGGTGAACCGCCTGCCGAAAACGCGGTCAGGCAAAATTCTGCGCGGCACGATGAAGAAGATTGCCGACGGCGATGAATGGGCGCCACCGGCAACCATTGATGATCCGGCGATTTTGGACGAAATCGCGGCGGCGCTGGGAGCCAAGGGGATTTAAATGTCCCTCTCCCAGACAAGATCTTTGCATAACCTCCCGCCGTCATTGCGAGCGGAGCGAGGCAATCCAGGGGCCACGGATGGCATGCCTGCGGTATCAACGTTGCGCAAACGATCCTAAGCGCGTGCCTGGATTGCTTCGCTCCGCTCGCAATGACGAAACTGATGTTTCG
>CAIWVR010000069.1 GCA_903916165.1 uncultured Hyphomicrobiales bacterium
ATGATGCGGGATCGCTTGCGCTATCAGCAGCATGGCAACGGGCATCTCATCACGATCAATTATGTCACCGAGGCCGATTGGTCCAAGACGCTGCGCGACCGCACGGATGGTCTGGGGCAAGGGCGCCTACGAGATCGGCTGCCGCTGTTGATCCGCGACGCATTGGGGGCGAAGCCTTTTGCCTGGATGGGCAACAAGGACATTGCTGACGATTATTTCGGGGAGGCCGCCGTCCGCCTGCCCAATTCTCCCCATGGCCTGAACGGCTTCCAGCACATGCATGACGTGGTGGTGCTCTCGGCGCTGAATGCTCCACCGGCTCATTTCAGCTTCATGGAGGCGCGTGGCGTGGATGCCGAGGCGCTGCGCCGTGCCCATTATCGCACTGCCGTGTACCAAGCGGTCATGCGCATCTCCATCCGCAATCCCCTGGATGCGTCGCCCAAGAGCATCACGATCATGGATCGCGCGACGGCGGATTGGCTGGCTGCATTGTTTCCGGGCTCGAGGGTTGTGGCGCTTGGCGGCGAGGCCGTGAGCGTCACCCATGGAAAGGCAGGTCGGCCACGTCGTCATCTATCCAGCGGTGACAGGGTCAAGGCGTTTCGAGAGCGACAGAAGGCTCTTGCGGCGTCGATTGCCGCGATCAATGAAGATGCGGCTGCGCTGAGCTATGGGACGGCCTTTGCCTCGCTCTATGACGCAAGAGCCGCCCTGCAGCTGGATGCCGAAGATGATGACAGCTTCATCCAGCTGCTAAGAGACTTGCACCGAAGGACAATCGCCTCCAAGCACGAGAACTTCCTGTTCAGTCCCGCCCAATTCGATCCCCACAAGCTTGGAGTTGCGACAAGCCGGGGCAAGGCGAATGTTCGCCATGCGCGGGGGCTCTGGTTGGACAATGATGGTGGCGATCTCACCCACGCGGAATTCGCCCGCCTGTTTCCCACGCTCCGCATGGCGGTCTGGAATACATACTCTTCGACCACGGCCAAACCGCGCTGGCGCTGCTTCATCCCCATGGCAGCAGCGGTCGATGGCCAGCTGTATCGACGCCTTGTGGGCCAGATCGAGCAGATGCTTGGTCAGGCTGGTTATGCCTCAGCGCAAGTCGATGCCAAGGGCAGCGGTCGACGTCACCGTGCCCACGGCTTTGATGTTGGCAAGTTCGCGGCGTCATCCCTGTTCTACGCTCCCTGCCAAGCGGCGTGTTCAGGTGACAGCTTCTTCGTGGACTATGACGATGCAGGGCGCGGCCCCTTAGATCCCGTGCTGTGGCTGAGGACTGATTTGGGTGGCGAGCAGCACATTGCCGAGCCTGACTTTTGCATCTTGCATGATGCCGCCCCACCGATCCTCCAGACAGCCGTCATCGCGGCCAAGCAGCGTTGGCGGCAGACGGCCAAGGGCCACGGACACGCGGCCTTCTTCCGTCTGGCCAAGGAACTGGAAAGGGCCGGCCTCGAGCCTGAGCAAATCAGAGCGCAGCTCATAGAGGAGGCGCAGGCAGCCCACTCGCCGCGCGAGCGTTTGTTGGAGGTCGCAGGGATCCGCAAGAGCCTGCGGTGTTGGTTTCTGAACGAGCAACGAATCCTGTCGAACCAAAATTGATCGGTCACCCGCAAGATCATGCGAGTTGGGCATCGCCCGTCGGCTTTTGGCCGACCACGGGCCGAATTGATTTTCTTGGTTTATCCGTCACTGCATGTCTGACGGCTATCTTGAAATAGATGAGGCCGCAGTTGGTTATGAACCCAACTGATAGATTTGCAGTTATTACCTTACTATAAAGCGTATTTTGGAGGCGCTTCAAAATCTTTCATTCATAACAGCCCTTAAGCCTTGCGATTGAATGCCGCCTATGCCTGCCGTCACAAGATATTCGAGATTACCTGAAAAATTGCCTTTATTAGCGAATTTGAAACCAAAGCCAGTCGTGATCGAATTGACGACCGTTGGATTCAAGGTCATCTGGTAAGCAGTTTGTGGACTATCAGTGTAAGCTAAGGATTGAGAGACATCACCACTGAACGTATGACGATATTCGATGCGCCCTGTCGGCGAGACTGTACTAGACGTCATATCGATGTCATATTGGGCCCTGACGCCGACAGTCGAGCTTTGCGATGACACATCAGTTTTTTTATAACTTATTGCCAAGTCTAGATCGCCTGTTTCTGAATATGCATTTAATCTTGTCTTGAAGACGTCGAGACGCAGATATGGAGCGAACTTGAGCGCGCCGCTGGAACGTTCATCGCTGACAACCAGCGAACCGAAGATGACATTGCCCGTTCTGCTTCCGTAGAAGGCTCCGGAGTCGTTGCCTTCAAC
>CAIWVR010000070.1 GCA_903916165.1 uncultured Hyphomicrobiales bacterium
TGCGCGCCACGCTCGGGACGACGGCCATGCTGATTCTGCCGATGTGGGCGCCAGACCTCGATAAGCTCAACTTCGACGGGAGCCGCCGCTTCTGTCGCGGCCTGAGCGGCGTCGCCCTCCGCGACCGGCTCGACACTCTCCACGGCAGGCTCTTCCATGACCGCAACAGCCACAGCCTCTTCCGCAGCCGGTGTTTCGATAACCGGTTCGATATTTTCAACGGGTGCCGCTTCGGCGCTGGCCTCGCTGACGGGTGGCTCAACAGGGGCCTCGGGGACCGCAGCCTCGAAGGGCTTCAACGGTTCACGCGCTGCAGCGGCCAGCAAGGGCACGGTGATCGCGGGGCCGGGACGCTTGTCGCTCATATAGCCGAGCGAACGCAGGATCGAGGCAAAGGCCTCGCCCGAGCAGCCCGCCAGCGAGGTCATCGCCACCGTGACGACAAAGCCGTCACCATCCGCAGAGCCAGCAGGCGAATCGCCGGGCGTCACACCGGGGCGATAGGCGATGGCCGGCCGGATGAGATCCGCCAGACGCTCCAGAATATCGACGCGCACACAGCGTTCCCCGCAGACGCGGAAACCCGCGGCCCGATAGAAACCCTTGGGCACGGCCTTGTCGGCGGCAAAGGAGGTGCGTCCCGAAGAGGCCAGATGCGGCACTTCCTCGATGCCGGCCACCCCCTCGATGCCGCCATGCTTCAAGGCCCAGAGCTGGGCGGCCAGCGCGCGGGGCGCCGGCTTCAGAAGGGCTGGCAGGTAGATGTGGTAGGCACCGAAGCGGACACCGACCTTGCGAAGCGAGGCTCGCCCCTCCTGGTCGAGGTTCTTCACCTCGTCAGCGACCCTGGATCGCTCGAGGACGCCCAGTGATTCGGCGACCTGGAAGGCGATGCCGCGTCCCATGCCCTCAAGCCCCTCGCCAGCCTCAAGATCCCGCAGGGAACCCAGAAGCTTCTTGACGTGGCCGGTAAGCCAGAGGTCGAGCCGGGCCTGCACCTGTTCCAGCGCAGGGCCCGTCAGCTGCTCGTCGGCCAGGATGCGGACGCGGGGCGTCAGCACATGGTCGCCGGCGACGATCTTGCCGACCGCCTCGCCGAGCCAGCGGATCACGCCGTCGTTGGCGAGCACATAGGCCTCGTCAACGGCCTCGTGAATGCGCTGCGCCCGCCCCTCGATTTCGCTGGCCAGCGCCTTGAGCGCGGCAGCGTTCAGGGTTCGGGCGGCCTCGCCTGCGGCCTGCGGGTCCGGTGTGAAGCGGAATCCATGGAGTTGTCCGATGTGCTGACCTTCAACCAGTACATCACCGGCTGCGGTTATTTCCGCTTCAAGCATCGCGTTCTCTCTCAAGCGGCGCATCAGAACGCTCGTTCGACGGTCAACGAACCGCTGGGCGAGGCGCTCATGCAAAGCGTCCGAAAGACTGTCCTCTACCTGACGCGTGACGCCCTGCCAATGCTCTGGGTCGCGTAACCAGTCAGGTCTGTTCGAAATATAGTTGAATGTGCGCACCTGAGCGATGCGCGCCGACAGCGCGTCGATGTCGCCATCGGTCCGGTTGAATGCTTCCAGCTGACGGTCGAACCAATCGTCCGGCACACGCCCGGCCCGCAAAACGAATTTGAAAAGCGTCTGCACCAGCTCGGAATGGGCTGCCGGCGACAGCTTGCGATAGTCGGGAACCTGGCAGACTTCCCAGAGGCGCTGGATGTCAGCCTTGGTCTTGGTCTGGCGGCGCACATCCTCGTCACGCGCCAGAATGTCGAGCACGATCACGTCTTCGGCAAGAGGCGCGCGGCTCAGGCCATTTTCCTCCGGAAGTTTCTCGAGCGAGTGCTGGAGGGCGTCGATGGTCGAGAAATCGAGATGGCTGTTACGCCATTGCAGCACGGTGAGCGGATCGAACCTGTGCTGCTCCAGCATGGCCACAGTGTCTTCGTCGAACGGCGGGCAGCGTCCCGTGGTCCCGAACGTGCCATCCCGAATGTGCCGGCCGGCGCGTCCCGCGATCTGCGCCATCTCCGAGGGCGACAGGCGACGATATTGCCAGCCGTCATATTTGCGGTCGCCAGCAAAGGCGACGTGATCGACATCAAGATTGAGGCCCATGCCGATCGCATCGGTGGCCACGATATAGTCGACCTCGCCGGACTGGTAGAGTTCGACCTGCGAATTGCGGGTGCGCGGCGAGAGCGCGCCCAGAACCACGGCCGCGCCGCCACGCGTGCGGCGCAGGACTTCGGCGATGGCATAAACCTCTTCCGCCGAGAAGGCGACAATCGCGCTGCGGCGCGGCAGCCGCGACAATTTGCGCTCGCCCGCAAAGGTCAGTTGCGAGAGCCGCGGGCGGGTGATGATCTGCACGCCGGGCAGCAGACGCTCGATCAGCGGACGCGCGGTTTCCGCACCCAGCAGAAGCGTTTCATCGCGCCCGCGGCGATTGAGCAGCCGGTCGGTGAAGACGTGCCCGCGGTCGAGGTCAGCGCCCAGCTGCACCTCGTCAATGGCGACGAAGGCGACGTCGAGATCGCGCGGCATCGCTTCAACCGTGGAAATCCAGTAGCGCGGATGCTTCGGCTTGATCTTCTCTTCGCCGGTGATCAGCGCGACGGCCTCCGCCCCGACCTTCTCGACCACGCGATTATAGACCTCGCGGGCCAGCAGGCGCAGCGGCAGGCCGATGACGCCAGACGAA
>CAIWVR010000071.1 GCA_903916165.1 uncultured Hyphomicrobiales bacterium
AAAGAAGCAGGGCATCACAAATCGCCTTTTGACGGGCGAGTTCGATGAGATCCGTCACAATGAGGGAATCGACACCCTTCTGCTGGCCCGCCGTGTTGATGAAACCCAGACGCACCTTGACATCATCGAGCTGGGCAAGCCGCGCCTGTTCTGAGGATAAATGACCTCCCGACACCGCGCCGTCGTACCAGTAGATTCGCAAGAGCGAACAGCCTTCGGCCTTGGCTATCGCGAGCGATTTGAGCTCGGCAATGATGCACTGCTCGTCCAGGCTGATGCTGGTACGAGGTTTTTCGGAGCCGGTGAGCGCAACACTGCCCTGCGCATATAAATAACCAGCGTCGATAAAAACGGCGATTCGATTCAAAATAACCTCGACATAGCAAGGGCTCCCGCAGGAGCCCCTTTATGCCGGGACGCTCTTGAAATGACCGAGCACCCGGAATGTATCAGAATTTGATACACCGCCGGCCCCCCGTCAAGGCACAGCCTGCGAAAACCCTTAATAACATTTAAAAATGTGATTTAATTTAATCCACACTTCATTCTGGACTGTTTGACATAAAGAACGTTTTGTCCTAGTTAAGAAACACGGCCCGGCATTGTGAAGGGCTTGTCTCATCCTGAGGAGCTTGCCCATGTTCGCGTTCACACGCCGCCAGACCATCGCCGCCAGCCTCGCGCTTGGCCTCGCCTCCGCCACCCCCGCCCTCGCGCAGGTGAGCGAAATCCGCATCGATTACGCCACCTACAATCCGCTGTCGCTGGTCATCAAGGAGCAGAAGCTTCTCGAGAAGGAATTTGCCGCCGACAAGATCACAATCCGCTGGGTGCTTTCGGCGGGCTCCAACAAGGCGCTCGAATTCCTCAATGCCGGTTCGCTCGACATTGGCTCGACGGCCGGTGCTGCCGCGCTGATCGCGCGCATCAACGGCAATCCGGTGAAGGCCGTCGGCGTGTTCTCGCGTCCCGAATGGACCGCGCTGGTCGTCGGCAAAGATTCCAGGATCACCAAGGTCGAGGAGCTGAAGGGCCTGAAAATCGCGGTCACGCGCGGCACTGACCCGCACATCTTCCTGGTGCGCGCGCTCGACAAGGCGGGCCTCACCGAGAAGGACGTGAAGCTCGTCCTGCTGCAGCATGCCGACGGCAAGACCGCGCTGGTGCGTGGCGATGTCGATGCCTGGGCCGGTCTCGACCCGATCATGGCGCAGGCCGAAGTGGAAGAGGGCGCAAAGCTCCTCTACCGCAAGGCCGAGGACAACACCTGGGGCGTGCTCGACGCCAGCGAGGAGTTTGCGTCCAAGAACCCGGCGCTTGTGAAGCGCGTGCTGAAGGTCTATGAGGACGCCCGCATCTGGGCGCGCTCGAACCAAGACGCGCTGAAGAAGGCGCTGGTCGCCGAGACGAAGCTGCCCGAGGCCGTCATCGCCCGCCAGCTCGAGCGCACCGACCTCACCAATGCGAGTCTCACGCCCGCCACCACGCAGACCATTCTGGATGCGGGCCTCGCCCTGCAGAAGGCCGGCGTCATCAAGGCCGATGTCGATGTAAAGGCAGTTACCGCCGCCCTGATCGATACGAGCTTTGCGCCTGCGGGAAAGTAAGGCTAGAAGCGGGCACCCGGCGGGTCTCTGCCGGGCGCCCGCACACACCGGAGACATGATGAGCGACGCCGGAACGCTCGATCGCGACACAAAGGCCAATGCGCGCCAGCCCGGCGCGCACTTTGCCGGGTTCAGTTCCGCCTTCATGGTCGGCCTGATCCTGCCGCTCGCGACCGCCCTTCTCTACGAGGCCGCCTTCCGCCTCGGGCTCGTGCAGGCACGCCTGTTGCCGCCACCCAGCCGCATCCTCGCGACACTCTGGGAGTTGGCGGCCAGCGGCGAACTCGCGACCCATGTCATCGCCACCTCGCTGCGCGTGCTGTCGGGCTTCGCCATCGGTTCGGGCGTCGGCATGCTGCTGGGTGCCGTCACCGGCTCGTCAGCCGCCGCCCGGCGCTTTCTCGACCCGACGCTGCAGGCTTTGCGCGCCATTCCGTCGCTCGCCTGGGTGCCGCTGTTCATCCTCTGGCTCGGCATTTTCGAGAGCTCGAAAGTCGCGCTGATTGCGGTGGGTGTGTTTTTCCCGGTCTATCTCGGCGTCATGGGCGCCATCGCCAATGTCGACCGCAAGATCGTCGAGGTGGGCCGCGTGTTTCGCCTCTCGCGCGCGGCGCTGACGCGGCGCGTGCTCCTGCCCGCCATCCTGCCCGATTTCATCATCGCCATCCGCTCCGGGCTGGGACTGGGCTTCATGTTCGTCGTCGCCGCCGAACTGATGGGCGCGTCCGAGGGCCTGGGCTATCTGCTCGTCGACGGCCAGCAGCTGGGCAAGCCGGACCAGATTCTCGCTGCCATCATCGCCTTCGCGGTGATCGGAAAACTCGGCGACTGGCTCATCGTCATCGCCAGCCAGCCATTCCTGTCGTGGCAGGACACGCATCAGAGGGGCGCGTGAGCCAATGCTGAGCATTGACCAGATCTGCAAGATCTATCCGAACGGCACACATGCGCTGGAGAGGATCGCGCTCGACGTTGATGCCGGCGAGATCGTCGCGCTGGTGGGTGGTTCGGGCTGCGGCAAGACAACCCTGCTGCGCATGATCAGCGGGCTGGAGCGCCCGACGCGCGGCACCGTCTCGCTCGATGGCGACGCCATCACCACGCCCCATCCCGCGGTCGGCATGGTGTTTCAGGAGGCACGCCTTCTGCCGTGGTTGAGCGTCGCGGAAAACATCAGCTTCGGGCTTGATCATCTGCCCAAGTCCGAACGCGACCAGCGCGTCGATGAAGCCCTGCTGCGCGTCGGCCTCTCGGGGTATGGCAAGCGCTGGCCGCGTGAATTGTCGGGCGGCCAGGCGCAGCGCGTGTCGATCGTGCGCGCGCTCGTCGCGCAGCCCAAAGCCCTTCTGCTGGACGAACCTTTCTCCGCACTCGACGCGCTGACACGCGCCTCCTTGCAGGATCATCTGCTCGGCCTGTGGGACGCGCATCGCCCGACCATGGTGCTGGTGACGCATGATGTGGAGGAGGCGGTGCTGCTCGCCGACCGCGCCATCGTGCTGCAGCCGCGCCCGGGGCGCATCTTCGCCGACATCACCATCGAGCTGCCGCGCCCGCGCGACCGGCTGTCACCCGAATTCGCCGACGCCAAGCGCCAGGTGATGCAGGCGCTGGACGGCTCGCTGAGCCAGCCCGCGCCGGGCAAATCCGGCACGGCGACGCAGCCCGCCGCCGGCGGAAGTTATTAAACAACAGGAGAGACGACGATGGACGCCAATGCCCTGCGCGCCATGCAGGCCCCCTACAAGGACAAGTACAAGAGCGATCCCGATGCCGCCGTGATTACCCTCAAGGCGCATGGCACGCTGGATGAGAGCAAGATCGCCTGCAAGGTCGAGACCGGCCGCGCGCTGGCGGTGGCGGGCCTGCATCCCGCGACCGGCGGCTCGGGCGCAGAGCTTTGCTCGGGCGACATGCTGCTGGAGGCGCTGGTCGCCTGCGCCGGCGTGACCCTGAAGGCGGTTGCGACCGCGCTCGACATTCCGCTGAAGAGCGGCGTCGTGAAGGCCGAGGGCGACCTCGATTTTCGTGGCACGCTCGGCGTCGACAGGGAAGCCCCCGTGGGCTTCCGCGAGATCCGCCTGAGCTTCGACCTCGACACAAACGCCACGGACGAGCAGATCGCCTCGCTGATCAAACTGACCGAGCGCTATTGCGTGATTTTCCAGACGCTGAACAAGCCGCCGAAGCTCGGGCTGGTTGTGAACAGGGTCTGAGGCCACACGGGCGCCCCGCTTCTCCCTCGGGAGAAGCTGTCAGCGGAGCTGACTGATGAGGGGTTTCGCGCTCAACGGTGAGACCGCAGCCCCTCACCCCGGCTCAGGGCTATCGCCCTGAGTCCGCCCTCTCCCGAGGGAGCTACCGGATTCACACAT
>CAIWVR010000072.1 GCA_903916165.1 uncultured Hyphomicrobiales bacterium
GCAACATCTCCGGCCCGCGCCGCCTCCAGACGGGTGCGGCGCGCGATGCGCTGATCGGCGTGCGCCTGGTCAATGGGCGCGGCGAGGCGATCAAGTCGGGCGGGCGCGTGATGAAGAATGTCACCGGGCTCGACCTCGTGAAGCTCAGCTGCGGTGCCCATGGCACGCTGGGTCTGCTGACCGAGGTGACCTTCAAGCTGATACCCAAGCCGCCGGGCGAGGCGAGCCTCGCGCTCGACGGGCTGGACGATGCGCAGGCCATCCGCGCCATGTCCATCGCGCTGTCATCGCCCTTCGAGGTCAGCGGCGCCGCGCATCTGCCGGGCACCGAGGGCGGGGCGCTCACCCTGTTGCGGCTGGAGCGTGACGCCGAGTCGCTCACTTATCGCGCCGGGCGGCTCGCGGAGCTGCTGGCCAGCGTCGGCCCGGTGCGCCGCATCGAGGCGCAGGACAGCCGCGCCCACTGGCGCGACATCGCACAGGCCGCCCCGCTGGCGAAAGCACACGGGCCCGCGATCTGGCGGCTGTCGCTGCCAGCTCACAATGCCGCGCGCTGCATGGCCGAGATTTCCGCCTCGCTCGGTGCCCGCTATTTCTACGATTGGGCGGGCGGGCTGGTGTGGCTCGCCGTCATGCCCGGCGAGGACGCTGGTGCCTTGCGCGTGCGCCATGCGACGGCGCAGGCCGGTGGCTATGCCACGCTGATGCGTGCGCCCGACGAAATCCGCGCCCGGGTCGATGTCTTCCCGCCGCTCGGCACCGCACTCATGAAAATCACCGCAGGGATCAAGGCGTCCTTCGATCCCGATGCGATCCTCAATCCCGGCCGCATGTATGCGGGGGTGTGACAGATGCAGACCAATTTCTCAGCCCAGCAGCTCGAAGATCCGCACAACAAGTCGTCGGAAAAGATCCTGCGCACCTGCGTCCATTGTGGCTTCTGCACCGCGACCTGCCCGACCTATCTGCTGCTGGGCGACGAGCTCGACAGCCCGCGCGGGCGCATCTACCTGATCAAGGACATGCTGGAGACCGGCCGGCCCGCAACGGCTGAGGTGGTCAAGCATATCGACCGCTGCCTGTCGTGTCTTTCGTGCATGACGACCTGTCCGTCGGGCGTGAACTACATGCATCTCGTCGACCATGCGCGCGCCTATATAGAGCAGACCTACAGGCGCCCGCTGCCCGACCGCTTGCTGCGCTTCGTGCTGCGCTTCGTGTTGCCGCATCGCGAGCGGTTCGGGCTGGCGCTCGCAGGCGCGCTGCTGATGAAGCCGCTGCGCCCGCTGCTGGCGCGCGTGCCCGTGCTGGGATCGCGGCTCGGTGCCATGATCGACCTCGCGCCGGCGCGCTTTCCCTCGCGCGTCGCGCCCGAGCCGGGGCCGGTGGAAGGCGCGAGGCGCGGCCGCGTGGTCATTCTGGAAGGCTGTGCGCAGCCGGTGCTGAAGCCCTCGATCAACGCCGCCGCGCGCCGGTTGCTGGCCCGTCACGGGGTCGAGACCATCAACGTGAAGGGGGAGGGCTGTTGCGGCGCACTTGTCCATCACATGGGCCACGCACATGACGCGCATCGATTCGCGAAGGCCAATATCGATCGCTGGATCGCGGAAATGGATGGCGAGGGGCTCGATGCCATTGTCATCACGGCGTCCGGCTGCGGCACCACGGTGAAGGA
>CAIWVR010000073.1 GCA_903916165.1 uncultured Hyphomicrobiales bacterium
GGCCATGTCGACCGCGACTTCATGCAGGGCATGATTCCCCATCATCAGGGCGCCATCGACATGGCCAGGATCGTCCTGCAATACGGCTCCGACCCCGAGGTTCGCAAGCTCGCGCAGGCCGTGATCGCCGCGCAGGAGAAAGAGATCGCCGAAATGAAGGACTGGCTCAGGCGCAACGGCAAATGAGACTTGCTCTCGATCCCTTCTATCTCATCGTCGATCATGTCGCGTGGCTGGAGCGCCTGTTGCCGCATGGCCTGCGCCTCGCGCAGCTGCGCATCAAGGATGCGGCCGAGCCGACCTTGCGGGCGCAGATTCGTCGCGCCCGTGACCTGTGCGCACAGCATGGCGCGACGCTGGTCATCAACGATCACTGGCGCCTCGCGCTCGACGAAGGCTGCGACTTCATTCACCTCGGGCAGGAAGATCTGGTCGAGGCCGATCTCGACGCCATACGCCGCGCGGGCTGCAAGCTTGGCGTCAGCACGCATGATGTGCGCGAACTCGACATTGCGCTGCGCGTCGCGCCCGATTACATCGCGCTCGGCCCGGTGTTTCCCACCACACTGAAACAGCTCGACTGGGCACCCCAGGGCGTGGCGCGCGTCACGGACTGGAAGGCGCTGCTGAAGGATATGCCGCTCGTCGCCATCGGCGGGCTCACACCTGAGCGCGCGCGCGCCGTGCTCGATGCGGGAGCCGATTCTGCAGCAGTGGCGACCGACGTGCTCGGACATCCGGACCCGGAAGCCCGTGTGCGCGAATGGGTGGCGATGACCCGCGGCTGAAGGGCATCAGGCCTTGCGCGCGGCCCGGCACTTGTCCGAGCAATATTTCACCTCGTCCCAAACCTTTTCCCATTTCTTGCGCCAGACGAAGGGCCGCGCACAGACGATGCAGCTCTTGCTCGGCAGGTCCGACTTCTTCTGCATCTTCGCCACGCGCCTCTCCTGAACCATCCCGCGCCGCAACGCGTATGCCACGCATGACATACGCATTTGCCCTCGTCACCGGATCGCCCGCATGAGCACGCTGCGCCTCATTCTCGGCGACCAATTGACCCGCGACCTCTCGGCGCTCGATGGGCTGGACCCTGCGCAGGACGTGATCCTGATGGCCGAGGTCCACGACGAGACCGTCTACGCGCCCCATCACAAGCAGAAGATCGCCTTCATCCTCTCCGCCATGCGCCACTTCGCGCAAGACTTGCGCGCGGAAGGATTGCGCGTCGATTATGTCACGCTGGACCAACCCGGCAATTCCGGATCGTTTTCCGGAGAGGTCGCGCGCGCGCTCAAGCAGCACGGCTGCGACCGCATCGTCGTGACCGAGCCCGGCGAATGGCGCGTGCTCGACATGATGCGCGGCTGGAGCGCGGCGCTGGCCATTCCCGTCGAGATCCGTGATGACGACCGCTATTTCTGCACGCGCGGCCGTTTCGCGCGCTGGGCCGAGGGGCGCAAGTCCTACCGCATGGAGTTCTTTTATCGCGAGATGCGCCGCGAGACCGGGCTCCTCATGGAGAACGACGAGCCTGTCGGCGGGCAGTGGAATTTCGATCACGACAATCGCAAGTCGCTGCCCGCTTCCGTGACGCCGCCGCCACGCGCGCGCTTTTCACCCGACGCTGTCACGCGCAATGTCATGGCGCTTGTCGCCACGCGCTTTACCACGCATTTCGGCGACCTCGACACATTCGGCTGGGCGGTGACGCGCGACGGCGCGCTGGAAGCCCTGTCCTATTTCATAAACACCTGCTTGCCGCTTTACGGCGATTACCAGGACGCCATGAAACAGGGCGAGCCGTTTCTGTTTCATGCCGCGATCTCGCCCTATCTGAATTGCGGCCTCCTGACCCCGCGCGAGATCTGCCTCGCGGCTGAACACGCATTCCGCAAGGGTGCTGCGCCGCTCAATGCCGTGGAAGGATTCATCCGCCAGATCCTGGGCTGGCGTGAATATGTGCGCGGCATCTACTGGCTGCGCATGCCAGATTATGCGCACAGCAATGCACTCGACGCGCACCGCCCGCTGCCAACATGCTACTGGAGCGGCGATACAAAAATGAACTGCATCGCGCAGGTCGTGAAGGAAACACGCGCCAATGCCTATGCCCATCATATCCAGCGCCTGATGGTGACCGGCACTTTCGCGCTGATCGCCGGCATTGAACCGCGCGAGGTTGAGCAATGGTATCTGGCGGTTTACGCAGATGCCTATGAATGGGTGGAACTGCCCAACACGCATGGCATGGCCCTGTTCGCCGACGGCGGCCTTCTTGCCTCGAAACCTTATGCTGCATCGGGCGCCTATATCGACCGCATGTCGGACTATTGCAGCGACTGCGCCTATGACGTCCGCAAAAAAACCGGGCCGGGTGCCTGCCCGTTCAACCTGCTCTACTGGCATTTCATGATCATCAACGAGGCGCGTCTGTCCCGCAACCCGCGCATGGCCATGCCGTACCGAACCTTGGCGAACATGGAGCCTGCGCGGAGGGAAACAATCATGCGGGAGGCTGAGGCTTTTTTGCAGTCGCTTGCGAGCGGCGCAGAAGCACGTGGTGCGGGAC
>CAIWVR010000074.1 GCA_903916165.1 uncultured Hyphomicrobiales bacterium
CAGCCTATGGGTTGGGATGCACGACCTGGGAAGTGGTTCGCAATGTTGTTATCCCCTACACCCGTGCAGGCGTGCTGGGCGGCGTGATGCTGGCGCTCGGCCGCGCATTGGGCGAGACGATGGCGGTGACGTTCATCATCGGCAATTCGTTCAAGATCGACGGCTCCATCTTTTCGCCCGGCACGACGATTTCCGCAGCTATTGCCAGTGAGTTCGGCGAGGCCTCGGGGCTGCACATGTCGGCCCTGATCCTGCTCGGCCTCCTTCTCTTCGTCCTGACCTTCATCGTTCTCGCCTGCGCGCGCCTGATGCTCGCGCGCCTCAACTCTGCTGCGGGTAAATGACCATGAGCATATCCTCCCCGCTGCTCGCCAGGCCTGCTGCAATCGCGCTCTATGCGAAGCGTGCCCGCAAGGACAAGTTGGTCCGTGGGCTCTGCGTGTTCGCCGCGTGCTTCGGTCTGCTCTTTCTGTCGCTGATCCTGTTCACTTTGTTCTGGAACGGCTTTGCCGGACTGGCCCTGTCCGTGTTCACGGAAATGACACCGCCGCCCGGTTCCAAGACCGGCGGACTCGCCAATGCGATCTATGGTTCATTGATCATGACGATGATCGGGGTTGGCATTGGTGCGCCGCTCGGCCTGTTTGCTGGCACCTATCTCGCCGAATACGGCCGTCACGCGAAGCTGAGCTTCTACGTCCGCTTCATCAACGACATCCTGCTTTCGGCACCGTCCATCGTCATCGGCCTTTTTGTCTATGCGGCCGTGGTGGTGCCAATGGGCGGCTTCTCCGCGCTGGCCGGCTCGCTGGCGCTGGCGGTGATCGTGGTGCCGGTCGTCGTGCGCACAACGGAAGACATGCTGCTGTTGGTCCCCGACCAATTGCGCGAAGCGGCATCGGCACTTGGCCTGCCGCGATTTTATGTGATCCGCTCCATCGCCTATAAGGCGTCGCGGGCGGGTCTCATCACGGGCGTTCTGCTGGCAACGGCGCGCATTGCGGGTGAAACGGCACCGCTGCTGTTCACGGCCCTGTCCAACCAGTTCTGGAACACGAACCTGCTCGCTACGATGGCGAACCTGCCGGTCACCATCAATAATTTTGTGCAGAGCCCCTATGAATACTGGCGACAGCTCGCCTGGACGGGTGCGCTGCTGATCACTCTTGCAGTTCTGGCGTTGAACATCATCGCCCGCCTGCTCGCTGCGGAAAGGAAGAAGTCGTGAGTGACGTTTCTGTCATGCCCCAGATCTCCGGACAGGCACCAGCCGCCGTTCACGGTGCCGAGGCGAAGCTTGTGGTGCGCAACCTCGATTTCTTCTATGGCAATAACAGGGCCTTGAAGAACATCAATCTGCGTCTTGAGACGAACACGGTGACGGCATTCATCGGCCCGTCGGGCTGCGGCAAGTCGACCCTGCTGCGCGTTCTGAACCGCATGTACGATCTCTATCCGGGGCAGCGCGCGGAAGGGGAAGTGCTTCTCGATGGCGAGAACCTCCTCGACCCTCGCATCGATCTCAACCTGCTGCGCGCGCGCGTTGGCATGGTGTTCCAGAAGCCGACGCCCTTTCCGATGACGATCTATGACAATATCGCCTTCGGTATCAAACTGTATGAAAAACTGTCCAAGAGCGAACTTGACGGGCGCGTTGAACATGCGCTGCGCGGCTCCGCGCTCTGGAATGAGGTGAAGGACAAGCTGAACGCCAGCGGCCTGTCGCTGTCGGGCGGCCAGCAGCAGCGCCTGTGCATCGCACGCACGGTCGCCATCCAGCCCGAAGTCATTTTGTTCGATGAGCCCTGCTCGGCGCTCGATCCGATCTCGACCGCGAAAGTGGAAGAGCTGATCGATGAGCTGAAGGCAAAATATACGATCGCCATTGTCACGCATAATATGCAGCAGGCGGCGCGCGTCTCGGAGCATACTGCTTTCATGTATCTTGGAGACCTCGTTGAGTTCGGTGAGACGACGCATATTTTCACGGCTCCGACCATGCGCCAGACGCAGGATTATATCACCGGCCGGTTCGGCTAAGCGGCAAAGAGGATCACCAAGATGACCGAACATACAGTCGCTTCCTACGACAAGGATCTCGGCCAACTTGGTCGCTATATTGCTGAAATGGGTGGTCTGGCGGAAAAGATGATCTCCGACGCCATGGACGCACTCCTGGCGATGGACGTGGATCTGGCACGCGCTGTCGTATCGACCGACACGCGTCTCGATGTGTTGCAGCGCCAGGTTGAGGAACTCGCGATTCTCACCATTGCGCGTCGCCAGCCGATGGCTGTCGACCTGCGCGAGATTGTCGCCGCCATTCGCGTCTCCGGCGATCTGGAGCGCGTCGGCGATCTGGCCAAGAACATTGGCAGGCGCACGTTGAAGCTTGCGGAGGAGGCCCCGATTCCGCGCGCCGCCATCGGCCTCAAGCACATGGGCGACAGCGTGCAATTGCAGCTGAAAAACGTCCTCGATGCCTATGCCAGCCGTGACATCGGAAAGGCGAAGGACGTCTGGGAGCGTGACGCTGAACTTGATGCGATGGAAGATTCCGTGTTCCGTGATCTCCTCACGTTCATGATGGAAGATCCGCGCAATATTTCCTTCTGCACGCATCTGCTGTTCTGCTCCAAGAACCTGGAGCGGGCCGGTGACCATGCGACAAATATTGCTGAAACAGTCCATTTTCTCGTGACCGGACAGAACCTGCCGATGGAGCGCCCCAAGGGGTCCACGAGCATGATGACGACCGGAAAATAGGTCATCTGAATGAACGTACGTGAAGACGCCAACCGTCCCAGCATTCTCATCGTCGAGGATGAGGCAGCCTTGTCGCTCCTGCTGACCTATAATCTTGAGGCGGAAGGCTACAGGGTTGAACGGTGCGACCGTGGTGACGAGGCGGAACTTCTGCTTGCGGAAAGTCCGCCGGATCTGGTCATTCTCGACTGGATGCTGCCGGGCGTTTCGGGACTTGAAATCTGCCGTCGCCTGCGGGCGCGCGAGGTCACGCGCGGCCTGCCGGTGATCATGCTGACGGCGCGCGGCGACGAGGGCGAGCGCATCCGCGGTCTCTCCGTCGGCGCGGATGATTATGTCGTCAAGCCCTTCTCGGTGCCTGAATTGATGGCACGTGTGCGGGCGCTGCTGCGTCGCGCAAGTCCGGAACGGATCGCCGGACGACTGGCGGCGGGCGATATTGAACTCGACCGCGAGACACGCCGTGTGCGCCGGGGTGGGCGCGAGATCCATCTCGGGCCGACGGAATTCCGTCTCCTCGACTATTTGCTGGAAAAGCCCGGCCGTATTTTCACGCGGGCGCAATTGCTGGACGCGGTCTGGGGCATGTCGGCCGAAATCGACGAGCGCACGGTCGACGTTCACGTGGGTCGCCTGCGCCGGGCTTTGTCGCGCGGACGTGAGACCGATCCGATCCGCACGGTGCGCGGGGCGGGCTATGGTTTTGATGAAATGTTCGGCCGCGCCTAGAGACCGGACGCACAGGTCCTGTAAACAGGAGCCCTGCGTCGTCAGACGCAGGGCCTTTTTGTCAGGCCTGCCCGGCCAGTTCGCGCAGATGTTCCAGCACATCCTCCACATGCAGCACGTCGGCATATTTATGGTGCATGTCGAACAGGTTGATCTTGTGCGTCAGCGGCGCGCGGTCGAAGGTGCATTCCTCGACGACACTGACGTGATAGCCCGCTGAAAAGCCCTCGACGACGCTGGCGCGCACGCAACCGGAGGTCGCTTCGCCGAGCACGATCAGGCTGCGCACGCCAAGCAGCGCGAGATGCGACTTCAGCGGCGTGCCCTCGAAAATGCTGGCGCGCTGCTTGCGGATGACAATGTCATCCTTGCGGACCTCGAAGGCCTCGTAGATTCCGTAATCATCCGGCCCCGGCGTGAACTGGCGACGCTTGGTCGAGATCGCATCGGCGGGACGATTGTTGGGCGAGACATCCTTGGTGCAGAAGATGATCGGCACACCGGCGGCGCGGGCTGCCGCCAGCACGGCCTGCGTCGGCGCAATCGCCTGGTGCGCGTAGATCCCGCAGGAATTGGGATAAGTCGCGTCGAGTTCGTAAGGCGAATGCGGACCGCCGCGATAGACGATATTGTAGAGATCGATCGCCAGCACGGCGGCGTTCGGGCCGATACAGGTGTCGCGGACATAGGTCTCGTAAAGCTTGAGATCTTCCGCCGGGACGACATCCTTCCAGCAATGATCCTCGAAACGCTCCTTGCCGACCTTCATCGCGATCCCTCCATGTGATGTTCGCCTTGTAGACGCCACGGCCGGGAGACGCCAGACGCCTTGACACATCTGTCGGCGCAGATCGCTAATGTCCGGGCCACGTGCGCCCTCAGGCGCTGCGGGCAGGGGGAGTTCATGACAGCCATGCGCGCGCCGCTCGAAATCGCGGAACAGGGATATTTCTTCGTGGGCGGTTCCTATTTCGACGCCCCCGATGGCCGGTTCATGTCCGGGCAGATGTATGTCGAATTCCAGATCCCGCACCGGCGCACGCAGGACTGGCCCATCGTCATGTTGTCCGGTGGCGGTCAGAGCGGCCTGAACTACACCGGCACGCCCGACGGTCGCGAAGGCTGGGCGCAGTATTTTCTTCGCCAGGGCTACGCGGTCTATGTCTGCGACCAGCCCTCGCGCGCCCGCTCCCCCCATCACGCGGAGACAGGCGCCCTGACGCGCCATTCGACCGAGCGCGTCGCGCAGCAATTCACGGCGCCTTCGAAAGCCCGGCTCTGGCCACAGGCGGCATTGCACACGCAATGGCCCGGCGCGGGCGTCGCGGGTGATCCCGTCTTCGATCAATATTATGCGCAGTGCTTTCCCTCGCTCGCCCGTTTTCCCCAGCAACAGGCGTTGAACCGGGATGCCGGCGCAGCCTTGCTCGACCGGATCGGGCCGGCGATCCTGCTGACGCATTCGCAATCGGGCACGTTTGGCTGGCTGATCGCCGATGCGCGTCCTGGCCTCGTGAAAGCCATTGTCGCGATGGAGCCGTCCGGCCCGCCGGTGCGCGACATG
>CAIWVR010000075.1 GCA_903916165.1 uncultured Hyphomicrobiales bacterium
CGGATGCGCAAGGTGCCAAGATCATGCAGGCGCTCAAGAAGATCCTTGGAGCGGGTTCCTTCCGCACCGGTGAGATGGGAGACCAGTTCGGCATCCCAGTAATGCTCTTCGAGCGCGATGACCGGAATCTTTGTCGAGGTCGCCATGTCGTTTCCATTTCCTGGGAGTCTTGTTGGGGGCGACCCTTATACCACGACGGCCGAAGCTGCGAAGACCTGAAGCGCAGAGGCGTCAACATGGCCTCTCACGGCACTGAAGGGTGGATGGCCTGGAACAGACGCAAGGGCGTGGCTGGCATGTCGACCGGGCCGATGCCGTGACGCGCGAGCGCATCGGTGAGCGCATTCATCACGGAGGTCAGCGCGCCCGCGCATCCGGCTTCCCCGCAGCCTTTCACGCCGAGCGGATTGGTGCGCGCGGGCACCGGATGGCTAAAGAATCGCACCTCCGGCGCATCCCCGGCGCGCGGCATGGCGTAATCGGTGAAGGAGCCGCTCGCGAGCTGGCCCTCCGGCGTATAGACGGTGCGCTCCATGAAGCACTGGCCGATGCCCTGCACGACGCCGCCCTGGACCTGCCCGGCCACGATGAGCGGGTTCACCAGCACACCAAAATCATTGACGCTGGTATAGCGCACCACCTGCGCCTGGCCGGTGTCGGGATCGATCTCGACCTCGCAGACATGCACGCCATTCGGATAGGTCGACGGCGAGGATGGATGCACATGGCTGACATCGAGCGAGCCGCCGCTGACGCGCAGTTTGTGGGCCAGATCGAGAAGACCGATCGCGCGGTCCGTGCCCTTGATGGCGAGACTGCCATTGGCAAATTCAATGTCATCGACAGCCGCTTCGAGAAGCTGTGCCGCCGCATCGCGCGCTTTCTCGATCACCAGGGCGCTGGCTTCTGCAAAGGCTGCACCGCTGGCCATCAGTGACTTCGACCCGCCCGTGCCGGCCCCCGCCGGCAGGGCGTCGGAATCAGTTTGCATGAGACGGATCCTGTCGAACGGCACGCCAAGCCGCTCGGACACGATCTGCGCGAAAGAGGTCCAGTGCCCCTGCCCGTGGTCATGCGTGCCGGTCGACAGCAAAATACCGCCATCGGCCTCGAATTTGATGTCGCCGAGTTCATTGGTCGCTGGCGCCGTGACTTCCAGAAACTGGCCGATCCCCAGACCACGCCACAATCCCTTTTCCGCACTCTCGCGCTCGCGGGCTGGAAAGCCCTGATAGTCGGAGACAGTCAGAGCTTGATCCAAAATCGCAGCAAACTCGCCGCTGTCATAGACCAAGCCGGACGGCGTCTTGTAGGGCATCTGCTGGGGGGCAATGTGATTGCGGCGACGAAGCTCCACCGGATCGATCTTCATCTCGCGCGCCGCCGTATCGACGAGCCGTTCGAGATAATAATTTCCCTCGGGCCGTCCCGCTCCGCGATAGGCGGTGATCGGCACCGTGTTGGTCAAAACGCATTTGGTGCGCACTTCGACGAGCGGCGTCCGGTAGGTGCCGACCAGATGTTTCATGACATTGAGCGCAGGAATCAGCGGACCAAATCCGGTCAGATAGGCCCCCATATTCGCGGTGCCTGTCGCCCGCAGGGCCAGGAAATGGCCTTGCGCATCCAGCGCCAGTTCAACGGTGAATTCGTGATCGCGACCATGATGATCGGAGAGGAAGCTCTCCGAGCGCGTGTCGGTCCATTTCACCGGGCGACCGAGCGCACGCGCGGCATGCATCGCGCAGATATATTCGGGAAAGATCGCGCCCTTCATGCCAAAGGAGCCGCCGACATGGCGCGCGATGAACCGCATCTGGCTGTGATCGACGCCCATCACCTCGGCCGCGCCCGCGCGCGAACTCAGGACGCTTTGCGTGGGCGCGTGGAGCGTGAAGCGCCCCTCCGCGAAGGAGGCCACGCAGGCGCGCGGCTCCATCGCATTGACGACGACACGGTTGTTTTCGAGATGCAGGCGCGTCACATGCGCAGCCGCAGCGAAAGCCGCCGCCACCTGCGCGCTGTCGCCATATTGATAGTCGAGCACGACATTGCCGGGCACGTCGTCATAAAGTTGCGGCGCGCCGGGGCTGGCACCGCCGGCGGAATCGACCACGCAGGCAAGCGCCTCAATATCGAGCAACACGGTTTCGGCCGCCGCGCGCGCGGCATCGGCGCTTGTCGCCACGACGCAGGCGACGGGATCGCCGACGAAACGCACCTTGTCGGTCGCCAGCGCCGGACGCAAAGGCTTGCGCATCGGCGAGCCATCGGCATTTTTCAGCGGCACCTTGCTGGTCTGCGGCTTGTAGGCGGCGAGATCCGCGCCCGTATAGACCGCGACGACGCCGTCCATCGCCCGTGCGGCCGCCGTGTCGATCCCGCGCAGCAGGCCATGCGCCTGCGGGCTGCGCACCATAGCCATGTAGAGCTGGCCGTCCAGCACCACATCATCCGTGTAGAGCCCCTCCCCACGCAGCAGGGCGGGGTCTTCCGCACGGGTCACGGGCTGTCCCACGCCGAATTTCAGCGTGGCAAGGCTCTCGGCATCGATGGGCTTGTTCATGCGCAAAAACTCCAGCCGTCTGCGACCGAAACAAGGCTAGTCATGCGCCAGACGGGCGGCAAGGCAGCTTCGGCACGCAAGGTCGTGAACAGGGGGAGACTCAGGATTCGGCCATGGCCTCGATGCGCTTGACGTCGAGCAGGCGCACGCCGTCCGGAACGATCAGGATCGCTTTCTCCCGTGCCAGTCGCGTCAGCATGCGGCTGACCGTCTCGACGGTGAGACCGAGAAAATCGCCAATGTCCTGTCGCGTCATCGGCAAGGGAATGGTGACGGAAGCTGTCGACAGACGCGCCCAGCGCTTGCGCAGGCCGATGAGGAAGGCCGCCACTTTTTCTTCAGCCGAACGGCGCCCCAAAATCACCATTTGCTCCTGCGCCAGA
>CAIWVR010000076.1 GCA_903916165.1 uncultured Hyphomicrobiales bacterium
CCCTTGGCGGTCGTCGGCGGCGTGACCGCGCTGGCAATCGCCGCGCTCATCACCGTCGGCGTTCCGCTGTTTGGCATTCTGGCGACGGCTTTCACGCGCAGCTTTTCACGCGGGCTCACGACGTCGAATTTCAGTCTGCGTAATTTCGAGCTCCTGTTCTCCAACACAGGCGGTGCCGTGCAGGCCATGGGCCTCAGTTTCGGCCTCGCCATATGCGCCGCACTTGTGACCGCGAGCCTTGGCGTCGCCGCAGCCGTACTCGGACGCCGGCGCGCCGCGCAAGGCTTCGACGCGCTCGGTGCCTTGACGGCGCTGCCGAATGCCGCACCGGGCGTCGTCATCGCGCTCGGGTTGATCCTCGCCTGGAACCAGCCCTGGCTGCCTGTGACGCTCTATGGCACCTCCGCAATGCTGATCCTGGCCTATAGCTGCATCCTCCTGCCCTATTCGGCGCGCTATGCCAGCGCGGCCCTGACGCAGATCTCGCCCGATCTGGAGGCGGCTGCCCTGATGGCTGGTGCCAGCCCGGCCATTGTGTTCCGGCGCATTCTCCTGCCTCTGATCTGGCCGAGCGTCGCCGCGGCCATGATGATCGTCTTCGCCGTGTCGTCGCGCGAACTCGTCGCCTCCATCCTGCTAGCGCCAGTCGGCGCGCATACGATGGCGACCTATGTCTGGAAACAATTCGAACAGGGGTCGCTCGGGCTCGGCATGGCCATGAGCGCGGTCGCCATCGCAGTCACGACGACCCTGATGCTGATCGCGACAGCGCGTCTGCCTGGCACCGAAAGGTCCTGAACACGATGGCGCGGGTCCGCTCGGCGGATGCTTGATACGGCGATGCGTAAGCCCATTCGCGCAAGCTCGTCTGTATGAAGCGCCCGGCCTTGCCGTTGGAGCGCAGCGTGGAGGGGCGTGTGCGCACGTGCTTGACGGCGCGTTCGCGCAGGAGATCGGCGAAGAGGTAGCTTTTGTAGGCGTGACCTGCCGTTGTCGCTCATGAGACGTTTGCTGACCACACCGTGCCAGGCGAACCAGTCGAGGGCTCAACTGGTGAAAGCGCAGGCCGTCTCTTTCTTCTCGTCGGGCAGCCCCCGGCCAATGCCGCGGGTCTTTCTCTGGCTTGTTCTGTCGCCTGTGATGGGATGGCCGATTCTCTCGATGCGGCCGTGCTTTTTCATGTCGATATGGATCATCCCGCCAGGCGCTTCGTATTCGTAGCGCTGGACGGGCGGCTTGGGTTCGAGTGGGCTTGGGTTCGAGGGCGACGAGCGCGCCCTGCAAAGCGGGATCGCGATCTGCGCGCCCGTCATGCGCTGGCGAGGTAAGGTCTCGATGCGGGCAATGCTCTCGAACCGCAGGCGTCACACAGGCATTCTCATGAATGTTCATCAGGGGCCTCCGGCTCGTAAGCTGGTGTTTCGCAACCACAGCTTCTCAGCCTGGCCCCGGATGAACAACCTTCATAGATTCGACGTCTAGCGCACGGTTTCTTTGGCCTTTTCGATCAGGCGCTCCGGCGCACCGTAGATTTCGTCGATGAGCTTTTCGGAGGTCACGCCGTCAAGGCTGCCGACAATCGGCAGATCCGCCCTTGCCGCTTCGGCGACAAACTGCGGGTCCTTGATTGCGGCATCAAAGCCTTTACGGAGCAGCGCGAGGCGATCGGCTGGCACGCTCTTCGAGGCAATATAGGGCCGGCCCAAGGCGTCGGCAGCCGTCAGCAACCTGAGCACCGTGCGGTCATCATCGGTCTTGAGGAGGTCCCCGGCGAAGGGCACGTTGTCGGGCAGGTTGGGGATCGGCCCCGGCGCGAATTTGACGATGGGATAGATCTTGTTCTCGGCAAGCCAGCTCGGCGGGTTGCTGCTCCATGCACCACAACCACCGTCCAATTCGCCGCGTTCAATGGCAAGGCGCTCTTCGGCACTGCCAGGATACCCGGAGATGATCTTGATCTTGGCACCATAGAGGTTCTTCAGCGTCGCAGCATTGTTGTAGCTTGAGCTGCCGGTCTGTTGTGTCCCGATGTTGAAATTCTGCCGCTTTATCAGATCGTCCCAAGTCTTCACGTCAGTTGAATGCCAAGCGTAGCAAACGCGCAAGTCCGCCGTTATGCTTCCAATCCAGGCGACTTGGGAGAGCTTGAAATTGATCTTCTCCGGCGTCACAAGTGATTCGACGATCACGCCGGGGTTGAACGCCGTGATGACGCTGCCATCCTTCGGCGCGGTGGCGTCGAGATAGAGCACCGCTTTGAGACTGCCAATGCCCGGCATGTTTTGGACGATCACGGTGGGATTGCCCGGCAGGTACCTGCCGAAGCTGCGGGCCAGCAGGCGCGTGTAGGCATCATAGCCGCCCCCCGTCGTCGCCCCGACGACAAGATTGATCATCTTGAATTCGTAAGATTGTGCGTGAGCCGTGGCAGCAAGGCAGACAAAGCAGGCGGCCACGAGGCCGCGGATTGCATGACGCATGACATTCCCCTAGATCGTGAGCACCTATGATATGAAACGGCCTCCCTCACGCAGACGGGTGAGGCGACCGTTGCAATGTTTCAGTCAAGCGAATGCGGTGAGACCTACTCGGTCGTGTTCGGACTTCAAGCGTTCAACTCATATGGAATCTGCTTGGGGCGGAAGCGCTCAACGACCGTATTGGCCTTGAGATCAAACCCTTTTTGCAGAACCGTGCCTTCGCCAAGCGGCTGGCTGCGGAGGATCACGGCGACCGGGCGTGTCGGGCCACCCTGTTTCGCGTGAATATCATATGGCGGCACCAGATCGACCTTGCCCTGCGATCCGGTGGTTACGGACGAGAGTTTGACTTCAGCATAGCCAGGCTTGCTGCCATCGTGGATGCGGGTGAAGCGCTCAAGCGATTCAGTGCCGTCAAGGACGCCGTTGATCACGAAATTGAACTCCTGATCGACAGAGAACAAAAGGTTCTTGCCGCCCTCAGGCGAGGGCCAAATGGCGGAATGGCTGTTCAGGCCGTCATCCTCCACCAGCCTTTCAAGCAGCGGCCGCGTCCGTTTCATGCGCTTGCCCATGTCTGGCTCGGCCGCCCCAAACGCTCGCAAATCATCGATGAATGATTGGAACACCGGCAGGCGCGGCACGGACTGCTCGGCAGTCCTGAGAACGATTTGGCTCATAGTCTGACCCCTCCCGTGTCCAATTCTGGCGTGCGGATCATGCGCGAAGCCTATTCGTGGATGGGGGCACCTTCGATAGCGCAGCGACGAAGCAGGCGGCGTTCCTCGGGTGGGAACCAAGTGCGCGCGTGAATGGCGCAACGATTGTCCCACATGACAAAATCCCCGAGCTGCCATTTGTGCTCATAGATGAACTCGGGCCTTTCGCCAATCTCATAGAGTTGCTCAAGGAGTGATTCATTCTCCTCCTTGGGGAGACCTTCAATGCGGGCCGTCATCAAGCGGTCGACGAATAGTGATTTACGGCCAGTCTCGGCATGAGTTGAGAACACAGGATGGAAGAAATGCGCTGATTTGCTCAGGTCGTCTCTCAGCTCGACCTTCGCGCTGCGCTCATATTCATGGATGTGCAGCGCCTTTTTTCCAGCGAGCCTGATCTTCAAATCGGCAGGCAGCGCATCATAAGCCTTGTACATATTGGAGAACTGCGTGTTTCCGCCGGTCGACGGCAATTCGAGTGCATATAGAAACGTATAATTATAAGGCTTCTCGGCATAGCCCGAATCGATGTGGAACCACATCTCGCCTTCGCCAAAGGCGCCGATGGGCTCGCCTTTTTCCTTGATATTGCTCACCAGCAAAATATTCGGATTGACCTGCTTGGTGCCTTGGTTGCGCGACTGCAACTCCTCGCGGAACATGGCCTCCTTGCGCCGTCCCAAACTGCCGAAGTAGCTGGCGAAGCGCAATTGCTGTTCTTCCGTAATTTCCTGCCCACGGAAGACCAGAACGATGTGATCATGCCAGGCTTGGCGGATGGCGGCCACGGTGGGTGCCGAAAGCTCCTGGGTCAGGTCCACCCCCGTAATCTCGGCGCCGCATGCGGCAGGAAGGGGCGTAACTTTGATTTTCTCCAGGACGGCGGCCATCGCGATGCTCCCAGTCTATCCGCAAAACTTTGTTTGCTTTTTCGATTAACCACAAGTTCATGCACAAAAGAAGACTTGTCAAGTGTGACCAGGCGTTTCAAATCTGATTCTGACCATGGACAGATCAGGGTGACCATCTCCTGTTGATCTATGGAACAGGCTCCACAAATCCTTCAAGGGCCGACACAAA
>CAIWVR010000077.1 GCA_903916165.1 uncultured Hyphomicrobiales bacterium
CGATGATCGGCGGCGTGTCGAGTTTTTCGGAAATCTCGGCAACCTGCAGCTCGATGTTTTGCAGGCGCTGCGCCTGATCGTCGGCAAGCCGCACGCCGGCATTGGCGGCAAGTTTTTCCAGTGAGAGGCGAATCTCGGAGAGACATTCGGCGACATGGCCAGGCAGCGGCGCATCGCGCAGGTCCGGGCTGAGCGCGGGGCTTGCAGCCATGGTCTCGATGGCGCGACGCAAGTCGTCCAGGGGCGCGAACAGGCTGCGCGGCATTTCGACCGTGACCCGCGCCAGTTCGGTCAGTTGCGACTGCAGACCGAGAACGGCGGGATGTTCGCCCAGCGAGTTGAACGCCGCGCGCAGATCGACGAGGGTACGCGACATGGCGGGCGTCGGTTGCGCCTGGTGCGCAGCCAGATCTTCAATCCGCTGTTCCAGCATCTTGAAGGCGGGGCTGGTGTCGATCTGCGCGATGCTCACGCGCAGCTCGTTGATGACGCCGATGAGAGAATCGGACAGACGGCGTGGCGCTTCGGCTATGTCTTCGACTCGCTCGGCGAGGCGGGCAATCTGGTCGTGCAGCGAATCATTGGCACCCTCGCGGCCGCTGAGGCGCACGACGAGATCGGCCAAATGGCGCGCCAGCGTTTCCACCTGCTGGCGCATGGCGATGATGGCCATGCCATCATCGCTGCGCTCCAGTGACGCCAGACGGCGATGCATGATTGTAAGTTCATCGCCAAGCGCGCGAACCGTCGCAGCCGGGGTCTGTTCCAGCGCTGTGCGCACATCGACAAGAGCGTGCAGGATCGGCGAGAGCGCCGCGTCGCTCACGCCTGCAGCGCGGGACGCGTCAATGCGGGACAAAAGATCGTGCAGGGCAGGTTCGACACGGGTCCGCCCCGTCTTCTCACCCACGAGCATGACGGCGCGCGAGAGCTCTTCAATCTGGCTGCGAAGGCTTCCCATCTCCTCGCGCATGGAATCTTGCCTGGGGCGATGATGGGCGGGTGGCGCGTCTTCGAGCTGAACGGCAATCTGTTCGAGCCGCGCCTTCATGCGGCGCAGACCCTCGCCATTTGCGGGGGGCGAGTCCTTGAGCAAGCTCTCCGCGATGCGGCGCAGGCCGCTCTCGACAGGGGCAAGCAGGGCGGCCGGGCGCGAACCGGACCGGTGCCGTTCAAGCCCATCATCGAGGTCGGCTATGCTGCGGGCGACGTCGACAACCTCTTCGGTCGGGTGAAAGCCATTGCGGGAAGGATCTTGTCTGGGCCGGGCGGACCGATCGGGGGGCAGGCCAAGATGGGCCACAGCGGCGTCGAGCAGGCGCATGTTGGGCTGGCCATGGCGACCGCGGCTCGGTCCTTCACCGCCCACGGGATATGCCGCCCGGCGGGGTGCAAGATCGTCGAGCGGCAGAGCGCCCAGACGCGCGGCTATGGCAGCGATCTGATGGCTTTCATCCATCTGATCCACACTGATCCGCAGCCGGGCTGCGCTCTCGGCGATGGCGTCGTCCAGCCATTCGCCCAAGGTCATGCCGGCGTGCCGCGCCGTTGTCCGCGCAGCTTCCCGCCAGTCGATGTCCGTGCCCCCCAGGTTCAATGGCCCCGATTTCATTCGTCCTCACGGGCCATGCGGCCTCGAAATCTATGGTGTGCCAAACACCTGACACGAAGAATCAGCCACTTAGGCTTACCTGCAACAATCGTTCATCAAGGTAAATATGCCGTTAACTATGGACGATCCTGGAGCTTTGCGACAGCGAGTAAAGGTTGTGGTCACGGAAGGGTACAATGTAGGATTGCAAAAATTTTCGACTCAGGTCTTAATCCGAAATGTTGCATCCCATGTTTCACTTATCGCAAAAGTTGTGAAGCTCATTTTTTTGATCAAGAGGTTTCCAATGCATTTTGAGGACAGCCGCCGGTCCGCTCTGACCGCCCCCAAAAGTCGCCCCTTCACGGCCGACGTGACAGGCGTTGAGGCTGATTATCTGACGATCGGCGATATCTCCCGCATCTACAGCCTGAGCCTGCGTGCGCTGCGCTTCTACGAGGAGCGCGGCCTGCTCGAGCCGGTCCGCCGCGGCGTGACCCGCCTTTACGATCCACGGTCGCGCGCCCGTCTCGAATTGATCCTGAAGGGCAAGCAGCTCGGCTTCACCCTGACGGAAATTCGCGGAATGATTGAATCCGCCGAGGATGGTGCCGGTCAGGAGAGCCTCGCGCTCGCGCCGACCCAGGTGCTGGAGCAGATCAGCATGCTCGAGAAGCAGCGCCGCGATCTCGATGTCGCCATTGAGGAATTGCGCGCGACGCATTCGCGTCTTCTCGACGCGGATGCCGGGGCCCTGGTGTTTCAGGCTGCCTCTGTCGCCGCTTAAGTTTTCCAGCCAGGCATGACACCCTGCGCTCACGACATCGCGCCTGCCGCCCTGCGGCGGGCGTTTTGCGTCGCGGTGCCAGCCGTCGACCCTGTACACGCCTTGATACGATCCGTGTTTTAGTTTATATATGAACTAAATTCCGGTCGTCGGGCGCGCATGCCCGGTTGCGGACGCTCAGGGAGCGAGCCATGCCGACTTACAGGGCACCTGTCGCGGACGTACAATTCCTTCTGAAGGATGTCTTCGGGTGGGAGCTTTATTCCAAACTTCCCGGCTTTTCCGACGCAACGGCGGATGTTGTCGAGGCCGTGCTGCGGGAGGGCGCAAAATTCTGCGAGGAGGTGCTTCAGCCGCTCAACCTTTCCGGGGACCGCGAAGGGTGCAAACGCCTTACAGACGGCACGGTGACGACCCCGAAGGGCTTCAAGCAGGCCTATCTTTCCTATGCCGAGGGCGGCTGGATTGGCCTGTCAGCCCCCGCAGAATTCGGTGGACAAGCCCTGCCCTTCACGCTGCAGGCCGTGATCAACGAGTTCTCGTCCTCTGCCAACATGGCCTTTTCCATGTATCCGGGCCTGTCGCAGGGCGCGTTGGCCGCGCTTCTGAGGCATGGCAGCAGCGCACAGAAGGCCCTTTACGCGCCCAAACTCGTCTCGGGCGAATGGTCGGGCACCATGAACCTGACCGAGCCGCATTGCGGCACTGATCTGGGCCTGTTGAAAACCCGTGCCGCGCGCAAGGATGATGGCTCGTTTGCGCTCACCGGCCAGAAAATTTTCATCTCGGCGGGCGAGCATGATCTGGCGAAAAACATCGTGCATCTCGTGCTCGCGCGCATCGAGGGGGCGCCTGCGGGCACCAAGGGGATCTCGCTGTTCATCGTGCCGAAATTCATCCCCGACGCTGCCGGCGAACCGGGTGCGGCCAATGCTGTGTCCTGCGGTTCAATCGAGCACAAGATGGGCATTCACGGCAATTCGACCTGTGTGATGAATTACGATGGCGCGACCGGCTGGCTGATCGGCGCGGAAAATCGTGGGCTCGCCGCCATGTTCGTGATGATGAACGAGGCGCGGCTCGGCGTCGCCATCCAGGGCCTGTCGCAATCGGAAGTCGCCTATCAGAA
>CAIWVR010000078.1 GCA_903916165.1 uncultured Hyphomicrobiales bacterium
CGTGCCCTCCAGATAGCTGGACAGATGGACAAATTCGACCTGCGGCTGCAGGCCCATCCGGTGCATGGCGCGCAGCAGGTCGGCCGCAAACATGAACGACCCCTTGAGGACCGCGACAACCAGCAGGTTTTTCAGGTCCGCATCGCGAACCTGTTCGGCGATGGCTTCGACCCGAGCCGCAATCGCGACCTCGTCAAACAGAACATTGAGTTGCTTTTTCTCGGTCATGGTGGCGCCTTACGATCTTGAATCGACTATAAGGGTCGGGCGCGGCGAGCGCCAAGCCTTCCTGCCTGCCCCGCCTGTAGGCTTTCGCCTATAGTGATAGGCTGGTGTCCGGGGCGAGGCTGCCGATTCGCGCAATTACAATCTGGCCCCTGCAGGGTTGGAAGTCAGAGGTCGATCGCTTTGGTCCGGTTCAACAATGTCGGACTCCGGTACGGAATGGGACCTGAGGTTCTTCGCGACCTCACATTTTCCATCGAACCGCAGTCCTTCCAGTTCCTGACGGGGCCCTCCGGCGCCGGCAAGACCACCTTGTTGCGCCTGATCCTGCTCTCGCTGCAGCCGACGCGCGGCTTCATCCAGCTGTTCGACAAGGACGCGGCGACGCTGGGCAAGGACGAGATCACCGCGCTACGGCGCCGGATTGGCGTCGTCTTTCAGGATTTTCGCCTTCTCGACCACCTGACCACCTATGAAAACGTAGCTTTGCCGCTGCGTGTCCAGGGGCGAGACGAGGCCTCCTATCGCGCGGAGGTGATCGAGCTTCTGGGCTGGGTGGGGCTTGGCGAACGCATGCATGCGCTGCCCTCCGTGCTTTCGGGCGGCGAAAAGCAGCGGGCCGCCATCGCAAGGGCTCTCATCGTCCGGCCTGAATTGCTTCTGGCGGACGAACCGACCGGCAATGTCGATCCCAGCCTGGCCCGGAGGCTGCTGCGGCTTTTTCTCGAACTGCACCGCTCCGGAACGTCCGTTGTCATCGCCACCCACGACCTCGGGCTGATGGACCAGTTCGATGGCGCGCGCCGCCTCGTGCTTGGGGATGGCAGGTTGCACATCTATGACTGAGCGCACCATAGCGGATCAGGATCCGCATGCCATGTCCGAGCACCATCGCGCGATCCCGCGCCGTGAAGTGCCGCTCGTGCCACCGGACGCGATCGCGTCCCGCGCGCTCGTGACCGTGATCGCCATCATGACCTTCCTCGCCTCGCTGACCGCTGGCGCGGCGATCCTGGTCCATGGCATGTCGCGTGACTGGCGTCAGGACGTCTCGCGGGAAATGACGATTCAGGTCAAACCCATGCCTGGGCGCAACCTCGATCAGGATCTGCGCAGGGCCGAGGAGCTGGCGCGCGTGACGCGTGGCGTCGCCGAAGTCAGGAGTTTCTCCAAGACTGAATCCGAAAAGCTCCTTGAGCCTTGGCTGGGAACCGGGCTCGAACTGGGGGAACTGCCAGTTCCGCGCATGATGGTCCTGCGGCTGTCCAGCGACGCCCCGCTCGATGCGGGCAAGCTGCGCGCAGATCTGGCCGGACTGGTCCCTGGCGCGATCCTCGACGACCACAAGCTCTGGATCGGGCGTCTGGCGACAATGTCGCAAACCATGGTTCTGGTCGCGGCCGTCATTTTTTGTCTGGTTCTCATTGCGATGGCTCTGGCGGTCGCCTTCGCCACTCGGGGAGCCATGGCGGGAAGCCGGGAGGTGATCATTGTCCTGCATTTCGTGGGCGCCCGGGATTCCTATATTGCCCGCCAGTTTCAGCGACATTTCCTGCTGCTGGGGCTGAGAGGTGGCGTGATTGGAGGCATCGTCGCCATCGCCGCCTTCGCCATCGCCGGGATTTTGTCGAGCCAATGGATGGGCAAAAGCGGCGGCGACCAGCTGGAGGCGATGTTCGGGACTTTCTCACTCGGGGTCACCGGCTATGCCGCGACCGTTCTGATCGCCGGCGCGGTCGCCATCTTGACAGGCCTGACCTCGCGGTCCGTGGTCTTCCGCCAGCTGCAAGGTCTGGAATGAAGCGCTGGACCATCTGCATCATGCTGTTGGGTGCCGGAGTGCTCACGCCTGTTTGCGGATTGATCGCCGGCTTCGTCGTATTTCTGGGCGAGATTGAACAACAGCCGCCCGCCAACGTCGCGCACGCACAAGGCATGATCGTGCTGACCGGCGGAACAGATCGGGTCCCTGACGCAATCGAATTGTTCTCGCGCGGGCTGGCCGACCGGCTGTTGATCACAGGCGTGCATCAGGCCATCACAAAAAGCGAGATCGCCCGGCTCAATCCACGCTCGCGCGACCTCATCGAATGTTGCGTGGATCTTGGCCATGAAGCTGTCAACACGATCGGAAATGCGCGCGAGGCGCGGCTCTGGGTGGAGCAGAACAGGATTGCGGCATCGCTGATCGTGGTCACGTCCAATTACCACATGCCCCGCGCCTTGGCGGAGTTACGACACGAATTGCCAAACTATGAATTGCGCGCCTACCCTGTCGTCGCCCTTGGCATGAAATATACGGGCTGGTGGAGGTCTGCCCATGCGGCCCGCGTGCTCGGGACCGAATATCTGAAATATATCATTGCACGGGCCCGCTTGAAGGCCTTTGGCGCTTTTGCTTGAGCCGGGCTGCTGCGCCCCGCGCAATCCCAACATGTTCACCGCCCAGATGACGCCCAAGGCTACCGAAATGCTCTTGCTCTTACGATCCCTGATTTTCAACTGCCTGTTCTATCTCAACCTTGCCGCGCTGCTGGTCGTCGGTTTGCCGACGCTCTTCATGCCGCGCCGCGCAATGTTCAGACTCGCCCGCATCTGGGCGCGGACCTCGCTCTGGTTGCTGAAGATTATCTGCAACACGCGTGTTGAAGTCCGGGGCCGCGAAAACATTCCGGCCTTGCCGCTCATCGTTGCTGCCAAGCATCAATCGATCTGGGAAACCTTCGCACTGACCCTCCTGTTCGATGATTTCTGCTACATTCTGAAGCAGGACTTGCTCTACATCCCGTTTTTCGGTTGGTACCTTTGGAAATCCGATCAGATTGCGATCGATCGCAAAAGCGGGAGCAGCGCAATTGCGCAAGTCGCCGAGCGCATGAAACCGATCTTCGCCGACAAGCGCGCACTCTTCATATTTCCCGAGGGGACGCGCCGCCCCCCTGGAGCGCCGCGGAAATACAAATTTGGTGTCGCCTTTCTCTATGAACAGAGCGGTGTCGCCTGTCTTCCAATTGCCTTGAATTCCGGTCTGTTCTGGGCACGGCGGAGCTGGTTGCGCCGGCCTGGCACCATTGTCATCGACATTCTCGCGCCGATTGCACCGGGCCTCGACAAGGAGGTCTTTTTCGAGCTTCTGCAAGATCGCCTCGAGACGGCTTCAGACAAGCTTCTCGACGAAGCCGGTTCGCAGAGCGAAACGCTTGCACGCATCATCCAGCGCAA
This sequence comes from uncultured Hyphomicrobiales bacterium, assembly GCA_903916165.1. Lineage (GTDB taxonomy): Bacteria > Pseudomonadota > Alphaproteobacteria > Rhizobiales > Beijerinckiaceae > Terripilifer. The sequence continues at coordinate 3,448 of CAIWVR010000078.1, forward strand.
TCGCCAAATCACCTGACCTGCGCAAGCGGCAGGTTTTGCAGGACGAAAGACAATGTCGGATCCAGGATGCCTTCGCCCAGCAGATGCTCATGGGTAGCCCGAACGTAATCGACATTCGTGCCCGAGATGCCGCGACCCTGGGCAATGAGTGGCAGCACATCAGCCAGTGGCAACCGGCCGGCATATTGGGGATGGGCGCGGTCGACCACATAGGCGACACCTTGCACACGGCGGTCGTCGGCAAGATTGGCCGCCAGCCAGACCTCACGATAGACGGAGGTCACCTGCTCGCGCTCACGCAAATAGGACAGCGTTTGGGCCCGACGCCGCGCCGCAACCCTGAATGCGACACCACGGCACGTGCCTCCTCGATCCAGCCCGAGCACCAGGCCGGGCTTCTCCGGCGTCCCGCGATGGACATGCGAGAAAACGCACAGCGACCTGTGATATCCCCGCACACGTGCGGGTGCCTGCTCTTCAAATTCAAAGCCGGGACGCCACATCAGAGACCCGTATCCGAACACCCACAAATCTTCTGCGTCGCGCATTCTTCACCATTATCGGGACCGCAGCCGCCAAAGTGGCCAAATCACAGGATTCCACGGAATGACCATGCATCATGAGTCGCAAGAGCGTGCGCCGCAAGCCGTGAGACGGCTCGGGCTCTATCTGCCGCCCGCCCTCCTGCTGATGCTGGCACTGGCATGGTGCGGATTCTGGCTCTACTCGGCGCAACGGGCCACCGCCGAGCTGGCGAATCTGAAGACGATGGAAGCCGCCAGGGGACGGATGTGGGACTGCGCTGACCAGTCAATTGTCGGCTTCCCGTTCCGGATCGAATTGCACTGCAGCTCGGTCCAGCTCGAGGCCACGCCGGACGGAGGTCCGATGCGCATCCGGACCGGCGCGCTGCATGCCGCGACGCAGATTTACGCACCCACACTCCTGCTCGCCGACATCGACGGACCCCTCACGATGGAAGCCAATGGCGCAACCAGCCACGCGTCCTGGGACAATTTGCGCCTGTCCGTCCGGTTCGCGGGCCAGCTGGAGCGGCTTTCGCTCACCATGTCCAAACCGCAGATCGACGTGGCAGCAGCGGCAGGTGACCGCCTTGCCAGCGCAGCCAAGGGCGCAGAGTTCCACCTTCGTTACGACCCGGCGCGGCCAGCGGACGACAAGGCTGTCGATCTGGCGTTTCAGCTGACCGAATTGAGCAGCCCCGCCCTGAACGCACTGACAGGGACATCCGAGAAACTCGATATGGGCATTGCCGGCGTCGCCTCAAAACTTGCAGATCTGCCGCCGCAAGGCTGGCACCACCTGCTCGAGTCCTGGCGACATGCGGGCGGCGTCTTCACGGTGGAGAGCGGAAAGATCGCCAAGGGTGCCCTGCAGATCGAGACCCAGGGCACGCTCAGTCTCGATCCCGCACACCGAGTGCAAGGGAAACTGGACGTCTCCGCCAGCGGCATCGGACCGCTCATCGCGCGCTTTGGCGGCGGCGGCGTGACGCCATTGCTCGGCCCGCTGCTCACCCGCAAGGATGGCACACCCGTGAAATGGCCCTTGCAGATGCAGGACGGGCGCATTCAGCTCGGGCCGTTCCGGAC
>CAIWVR010000079.1 GCA_903916165.1 uncultured Hyphomicrobiales bacterium
CCCTTCACCGAAACCCGCAATTACGTGCAGCGCGTGACGGAGAATCTGGAGATTTACCGCCTGCGCTTCGGCGACGACCGGCCCTTCGCCATCCGCATCGACCTGCGCGGTGCCGAAGCGAGGCTTTGACGGCGGCGAGGGCCGCGCTAATCTCAGGCCCATGAGCGATGTTCAATCCCGTTTCCTCTCCGGCCCGGACGGGCTGAAACTTCACCTGCGCGACTATGGCCCGCGCGACAGCGCGGCCCTGCCCGTCGTCTGCCTGCCGGGACTTGCCCGCACGGCGGAGGATTTTGCCGTGCTGGCGCGCGCCATCGCGGGCGGACAGGCGGGTGGCCCGCGCCGTGTGGTGGCCCTCGATTATCGCGGACGCGGCCTGTCCGCGCGTGACCCGGACTGGAGGAACTACGATCTGGGCGTCGAGAGCGCCGACATCCAGTCGCTGCTCGCTGCGGTGGAGATACCCGAGGCCATATTCGTCGGGACGTCACGCGGTGGCCTCCATTGCATGTTGCTGGCGGCCTTTCGTCCAACCCTTCTGCGCGCCGTGGTGATGAACGACATTGGCCCGGTGCTGGAGCCGCGCGGCCTCGCCCGCATTCGCGGCTATGTCGGCAAATTGCCCCGCCCGAAATCCTGGGCCGATGCAGTCGCCATGTTCCAGCAGGTGAGCGGCACGCATTTCACGGCCCTCAGCGAGGCGGACTGGATGGCCTATGCGCGGCTGACCTTGCAGGAGACCGACGGCCAGCTGGTGCCGCGCTACGACCCGATGCTGATGAAGAGTCTGGAGCGCATGGACCTTGAGGCCCCCCTGCCAGATCTGTGGCCCCAATTCGAGGCACTCGGCCACCTGCCGCTGCTGGTGATTCGCGGCGAGAATTCAGACCTTCTGTCGAACGCCACGCTGGCCGACATGCTGAAGCGTCACCCGGGCGCGCAATCGCTCATCGTGCCAGGCCAGGGCCACGCCCCCCTGCTCCTCGACGCGCCGACCATCGCACGCATCTGCGCCTTCATCGCCTCGGTGCAAACCTGAACGGAGCTGCCGCCGTCAACAACGCTTGCAAACACGCCCCCGCTCGGGCATATGACAACCGCCCGGTCGAAAAGCCCGGCACGCGGAGATGTGGCCGAGAGGCTTAAGGCAACGGTTTGCTAAATCGTCATAGGGGAAACCCTATCGTGGGTTCGAATCCCACCGTCTCCGCCAGTTCCATTGTTTCGCTGCCGTCTCGTCAATTGCGAGCGCCCAATGGCCTCGGTCTACGGGAAACCTTTGCATAAAGGTCGTCGTCATTGCGAGGAGCGCAAGCGACGAAGCAATCCAGAATCCCGACATCTCGAAGAATAGACCTTTCCAACAGGCCCTTATGCTTATCATGCCCCATGCGTGCCTGAATTGCTTCGCTCCGCTTGCAATGACGGCGGGAGGTTATGCAAAGGTCTCCAAGGGGTCAGGTGCCTGTTCATCCTGTCACCTGCCCGACGGACAAAATCCCAAAAAAACCCGCTCCTTTTTCAGGGAGCGGGCTCTGATCGCAGCTCTTGAAACGACAGGCGTCAGGCTTCGTTGACGACCGTGTTCGACAGCAGGCCGACACCGGTGATCTCGACCTCGACCGTGTCGCCTTCGAAGAGATAGAGCGGAGGCGTGCGACGGTCGCCAACGCCGCCCGGCGTGCCGGTCACGATCACGTCGCCGGTCTCGAGCGTGGTGTAGCTCGACACATAGGAGATGATGTCCTCGATCGAGAAGACCATATGCGCGAGGCTGGCCTTCTGCACTTCCTGGCCATTGACTCGGGTGACCAGCATGGTGGCCTTGCGGTCCGTGATCACGTCCGGCATCACGAGGAACGGGCCGAACGAGCCGCTGCGGTCGAAATTCTTGCCCGGCGTATATTGGTGGGTGTGGCGCTGGAAGTCGCGCATCGTGCCGTCATTATAGCAGGAATAGCCGGCAATATGGGACAGCGTGTCGGCGGGCGCGATGTGACGGCCCGGCTTGCCGATGACGAGAGCCAGTTCGCCTTCATAATCGAACTTGTCGGAGTTCTTCGCCTTGACGATCGGCGTGCCATGGCCAACCTGCGATGTGACGGTGCGCAGAAAAAGGACCGGGAATTCGGAATCCGAACGGCCCGTCTCCTTGATATGCTCGCTATAATTCAGGCCAACGCAGATGATCTTGCCGGGGTTCGGGATGAGCGGCAGCAATGTGACGTCTGAGAGCGCATAGTCCTGGCCCTTGGCCGCGACCTTGCCCGAGGTGAATTCGTCCGAGCCGATGAAGTCCTTCAGAGAGGGCAGGTGCGGCCGGTCGGCACCGAGATCGACGACGCGGTCGCCATTGACCATGCCATAGGTGGCCTTGCCGTCCTTCGTCTGAAAGCTTGCGAATTTCATGGTGCGCTCGTCGGTTGGGTCGTGGAACTCACGGGTGAGGTTTTCAAAGCCACCCCATACTTCGAAACGATGCCGCCGTAAAGGATATGACCCCGCGCAATCGGGGGCCGGCACCCTTCCGTCGGGCACAGGATCAGGCGGGTTCGTAGCCCGGCTTCTTGTAGAGCGTCCCGGCCTTCCCGGTGATGTCGGGCGTGAAGACCTTGTCCTTCCACTCCGCCGGATCGAACTCCTCGACGGCGACAGAAATGGTGGCATCCTTGCTGCCCAGGACCGAGGTCACGGCCTCGGCGAGTTTCGCCGCCAGCTCGGTTTTCTGCTGCTCGCTCTTGCCGGCATAGAGTTTGACGATGACGTGGGGCATCTGAACCTCGCAATTCAAAAAAACAGCTGATGCGCGGTTAACGCATCAGCCGGGGCCATTTTGCTATTTCGATTTTTCCGAACCCTGCATCGTCAGGCGCACCTTGTCGATGATCGCCTCATCGAAAGCATAGGCCTTCTGCAAGGTCGCCATCATCTCGGCGGGCGAGATGAGCGAGACGTTAAGCCCCTGCTTCAGCGCGTCATCGACTGCGGCAGGATCGACAAGCGTGTCGACGAAGGCCTTGCGCAGGGCCGCGAGACGATCGGCTGGCACACCGGGGGGCGCGACGAAAGGCCGGCCCATATCGGCACGCAGCAGGAAGAGTTCCATCGCCTTGCGTTCGTCGCCGCTCATGTCAAGTGCGGCCAGTCCCGGCGCTCCCTTGATGTGCGGATCGGCCACGAAACGGCCCTGCAGCAGAAGGCGGCGCGTGCCGTCCTTGAGCCCGGGCTCGCGCAGTGCGGTGTCATAACTGATGAACGTCCCCTGCGCCTCGCCGCGCTCGACTGCGAGATTCATGTCACGCGAGCCGGGATAGCCCTGCACGATGCGCACCTTCAGATGGAAAAGGTCGCGCAGCATGACGGCATAGGTCAGGCTGTCGGCCCCCGATCCCGTGGCGGCAACGATCAGCTCCTTGGTGCGCAGGTCCGCAATCGTCTGCACCGCCGCGTCGGTCCGGATGTAGCCGACGATCGTGTCGCGATCCGGGGAACCGATATAATTGAACTGGCGCGGGTCGAATTGCGCAGACTTGTTGCCGAGCAGCGGCTCGAAAGGCACGCCGCGATTGATGAGTGCGAGAACGGTGCCGTCCTTGGGCACGGTCTTGAACGCCTGGTTGGCGGCAACAAGGCTCCCCGCGCCCGGCACATTTTGGGGGATGACATTGGGCTGACCCGGCAGGAACCGGCTCATGTGGCGCGCCAGCAACCGCGCCCACAGATCGTCCGATCCGCCGGAGCCATAGCCGATCATGATGGTGACGCTCTTGCCGCGGTAGAAATCCTCCACCGCATCAGCCCTGGCCGCGCTGGATGCGAAGAGCGCGAAAGCCGCGATTATGCTAGCAAGCTTGTGCATGTCTCTCTCCCATTACTCGTCATTGCGAGGAGCCGAAGGCGACGCGGCAATCCATCTGATGGCAGCCACCCGAAGATGGATTGCCGCGTCGCTTCGCTCCTCGCAATGACGAACTTATTTTTCCAATGTCATCGGCTCCATCGCGTCCATCTGCGACGGCAGCTCGGCGTC
>CAIWVR010000080.1 GCA_903916165.1 uncultured Hyphomicrobiales bacterium
GCGCGCCAGCCATTCGCGCAGGGTGCCGCTGCGCGGACCGTGCTCGGTTTCTTCCAGATCCGCCATCAGGAGACACAGGCGGCGTGTCGGGCGTGGCTCGCCGTCGGCCAGCCACGGTGCCAGTGCCATGCGGGCCTTGCCGAAATCGCGCGCCTCCAGCGCGGCGCGGGCCAGCACCAGGGCACTTTCGATGTTGCGCGGCGCGAGTGTGGCCAGATGCGCGGCGCGCGCCAGCCGTTCACGTGCGGCATCGCCCGGCCGCAGATGGACATAGGCCTGCGCAATCTCGGGGTGGGAGGATGCCCGCCATGCCGTCTCGAGGAGGCGTGCGGCCCGGCGCAGGTCGCCGCGCCGCGCGAGCAGGCCGCCGGCCACGACCGCGGCGGGCGTCAGGCCGGGCGCGAGGTTCAGCGCGTCGCGGGCCTGTTTCAGGGCCGCCTCGGGGTCAAGGTCAACACCGTCGCGCGCCTGCGCCGTCAAGAGCACGGCGCGCTGGCGGTCGGCCTGCGCGCGCGATGTCGCCTTCTGCGCGCGGCTGGTCTCGACAATGTCGAGGGCCGGGCGCCATTCGCCCCGCCGCACGTGCCAGTCGAGCAGGGCTTCGCCCGCCCAGCCCAGCGGCGCGATGCGATGGGCCTGCTGCGCATAGAGATGGGCGGCATGGTCGTCGCCGCGCCGTGCGGCTTCCGCATGCAGGCCGCGCAGGCCCAGCAGGCGGGTTTCCGGCCGCTCCACCATGCGCGAGAAGGTCGTTTCGGCGGTCTGGCGGTCCCCCTCGAGTTGCGCGGTCTGGGCGCGCAGGAGCAGCGTCAGCGGGTCTTCGCCAATCAGCTTTTCGGCCTCCCGCGTGGCCCGCATTGCATAGCGCGAATCGCCCGCCGCCGCCGCGATCATGCCCCGCGACAGCGCCGCATAGCCGCGGGCCCTGCGGCGGGCACGGGTCGTCAGCGCGACCAGAGACGGCAGCCGCAACGCAAGGCGCAGCACGCTCCAGATCACGAGCAGGACGATAAAGGCACAGATCAACCCTGCGAGGACCACCAGCAGCGATGTCTCTATGCGCAGCCCCTGCCAGGTGAGAACGATCTCGCCGGGACGATCGGCCAGCCAGGACAGGCCAAGCGCCAGGACCGCGAGCAGCACCAGAAAGAGGATCAGGCGAATCATGCGGGGCTACTTCCTGGCAAGTGTGTCGAGCGCGTCGTCGAGCAGGCTGCGCACGGCGGCCTCGGCCTCAACGCGCTGGCGCGCGCGCGTGGCCCAGTCGCGGGCCGGGGCTTTCAGGTCATCGGGCAACCGGTCGAAGGCCGCAAGCGCCTCGGCCACCTCGCCGCGGTGCAGGGACCCTTCGATGCGGCTGACGCGCGCGGGGGCGTCCTCTCCGGCGATTTCGCCAACCGAGCGGATCCGCACGAGGCTTGCCGCGCTGCGCGCAAGGCGGTCCATCAGATCGCCCTCCGCCCGCACGGGCGCCCCGGCGCGCAGGAGGGTGGCGGAGAGGGCGGAAAAGTCCTGCGCCAGCCGTGCGGCGGAAGGCACGCCGGTTTCGGCGAGCGCTGCCAGTTTGGCGAGGCGGGCAGGGTCGGCACCCAGCCTGCCCAGCGCGCTCGCCTCGCGGGGAAAGGGCGTACCACGGTCGATCTGCCGGTGCAGGCTGCCGGCGACGGCGGCCAGCGCTGCGGAGTCGCGCCCGGCCATGCCGGTGATGTCGGGCGATTGGGTGGCGCGCATGTCCGTCTTGGGCGTCGCAAGCGCGCTCCGCAACGGGGCAAGTTCGCTGTCGAGGCGGGCCTCAAGCCGCGACAGGCGCTGGTCGAGCGGGCCGAGATCAACCCTCGGTGCTGCCGGCGGCGTCGGTTGGATACGCGACTGCTCGAGGGCGCGCTCCGCCTGGGTGCGGGCATCGGCTGTGGCCGTCTCGACGGCGTCGAGGCGCCTGCTGAGCGGGGCGAGATCGGCCGGGGCGGGCAAGACCGGGGCGGGTTTGGCTTCTTGCGCGGCAAGGCGCGCCTCCAGCGCGTCGAGGCGCTGGCCAAGCGCCAGCACCGATTCGCGCGAGGCGACCGGGGGCAGGGCGGGGTCGAACACAGAAAACAGCGCGACCCCGCACAGCAGCAGGGCGGCGAGCGCGGCGGGGCCGGGCCAGTCGAGGCGGGCCCCCGGCGGCGCGGTGGGGTCGGGTGTCAGGTCGGGCGCGGCGGTCTCGGCTGTCGCTGATGTGCTGGTCTCGCTTTCCAGCGCATGCCCCTCGATCGTGGGCGGCTCGCGGCGACTGCCGCGATTGGGAGTCGTCACCGTGCCGGCTGACTTTTCTGTTTCGTCGTTCATGCGGCCTCACGCTCCTGACTGCCAGACCATCATAAGCGATCGGGTGCCTTCAGGGAATCACTCAGGTTGCCTGCAGGGTCCCTTCAGGCCCGCGCGGCGATGGCCAGCGTGCGGCGCGCCATGTCGGCATGCAGCAATTCGACCATCTTGCCGTCGAGCGAGATCGCGCCTTTCGCGGCGTTTTCGGGCAGGTCGAAAGCGGCAATGACCTGGCGCGCCCAGGCCACTTCCGCCGCAGACGGCGCGAAGATTTCGTTGGCGACAGGAATCTGGTTGGGGTGGATGACGGTCTTGCCGTCCATGCCGAGATCGCGGCCCTGTTCGCATTCCGCGCGCAGTCCTTCCATGTCGGCGATCTGGTTCCAGACGCCGTCGAGAACGTCGATCCCATAGGCGCGCGCCGCGACGATGCTGCGCGACAGCCAGGCGATCATGGGTGCCCGGCCGGAGATCAGTCGCGCCCGCGTTTCCTTGGCGAGGTCGTTGGTGCCCATCACGAAGACGGCAAGCCGCGACGCCGGGTCGGCGGCGGTGCGGGCGATGGCGTCTATGTTGAGGATGCCGAGCGGTGTCTCGATCATCGCCCAGAGGCGGGTATGGACCGGTGCGCCGGCCGCGTTCAGGTCACGCGCGATGCGCGTGATGTCGCCCGGCGTGGAGACTTTCGGCAACAGGATGGCGTCGGGCCCGGCCCGCAGGGCGGCGGCGAGATCCGCCCTGCCCCATTCTGTTTCCATGCCATTGGTGCGGATGACGACCTCACGCGTGCCGAAGCCGCCCGCCTGCACGGCGGCGCAGACCTGTTCGCGCGCGGCGGTCTTCTGGTCGGGTGCCACGGAATCCTCAAGATCGAGGATGATCGTGTCAGCAGGCAGGCCGCGCGCCTTTTCGATCGCGCGGGCGTTGGAACCCGGCATGTAAAGCGCGCTGCGGCGGGGGCGGATCATCGTCGACTCCGATTGTAACCTTTGCGGTGCAGCCTAGGCGGTTCGAACCATTCCCGCCAATGCCACCTTGGTCCGGGGGCAGCGCCAGAACCGCTCTCGACGCGGCTTGCCGCGGGGGCTATGGAGCGCGTGACCGACAGCCGATCGAAACCGGCCTCAGCGAGACCCAGCCATGACCGACTTGCATATCTCCGGCGTGCCAATCTCTGACCTGCCGCTTCCCGCACCCGGGCCCATCTTGCCGCTCCGGCTGATCGAAGGTTATGAAGCTTTTGTCTCGGGACGATTTTCCAGCGAGCAGCAGCGCTACCGCACGCTGGCAGAAAATGGCCAGAAGCCGCGTGTGATGATGATCGGCTGCTGCGATTCCCGCGTCGCGCCGGAGGTGATTTTCGATGCCGGGCCGGGCGAGATCTTTGTGGTCCGCAATGTCGCCAATCTCGTGCCGCCCTATGCGCCCGACGATGATTACCATGGCACATCTGCGGCGCTGGAGTTTGGCGTCATGGCTTTGCGGGTCGAGCACATCGTGGTCATGGGCCATGCGCAATGTGGTGGCGTGCGCGCCTATGCCGATTTCCAGCAGGACCCGTTCCATGCACCGCTGTCGCCGGGCGATTTCATCGGCAGCTGGATCAGGCTGATCGCCCCCTCAGCGGCGCGGCTCGGGGTGCCGCCTTCGCCCACGACGGAGGATTATGTCGAGGCGCTGGCGCTGGAATCGATCAAGCAGAGCCTCGTCAACCTGCGCTCCTTCCCCTGCATCAGGACGCTGGAGGAACGCGGCAAGCTCAAATTGCACGGATGCTATTTTGGCGTGATGGACGGTCGCCTGCTGGCCTATGACGCGGCAACCGACGCCTTTCAGTCGATCGCTGGCGAACTGCATGCGGCGGCGCTCGATACGCCAAGGTTCTAGAGCGACTGTTCAGGTGAGGTTCACCGGCACCAACTCGTCGCGTTCGCTCTTCGGCTGGTCGATGAAGGCGCGGATCAGTTTCGCGAGTTCGGGTTCGCGAACCGCGTCTGCGGCTTCGTCGATCGGAAACCAGCGTGTGATGCGCTCCTCGCGTTCAGGCCAGTTCTTGCGCTGGCGTTCCACTTCAAGCGGAAAGACGTCGACGCGGCATAGGATGCCTGCGCCGTTTCGCAGCAACTTGATGTAGTGATACGAGCCGAGCGAGACCTTTTCGATCTTGCCGACGACCCCGGCTTCCTCGAGTGCCTCCTGCGCCGCTGCTGCATGTGGTTTGCGGCCCTTCATCGGCCAGCCCTTCGGGATCACCCAGCGTTTGGTCTCGCGCGAGGAGACAAGCATCACCTCGCGCTGCGGCGTGAGCCGAAACGGCAGGGCGGCATATTGCGTGCGCGGTTCAGCGGCGCGATGCGGAGCTTTCTCCTTGTCCTTCATGTCGTAAGTTCGTCCCCCCGGACCTGTCGTTACTTGATGAAGACGAAAATATCCACCTGCAGGCCATTGTCGTCGGCCGATTTTGGCTCGGTGATATATTCTTCGATGAAGATCGGCCTGGCCTCGATGCTCTTTTCGTCGAGATAGGCGGTGATCGCCTCATAGGTGGAATCGATATCGTCATAGGCGCTGCGATGTTCGAAACGCATGGTGGCGCCGGCGGGCGTTTCGCCAATTGTCACCGGCGCGGCCAGTGTCATATTCGGAGGCGCTGCGGCATCGAGCGGGATCATTGCCTGGAACTTGAAGCCCTGGTCGTCCGTTTCGATGAAGACCGTGAGGGGTTTGCCGCCCGGCTTCAGGCCGGCCCTGTTCATGGCCGCGCGCAGGTCGCTGAACGATTTTGTGATGCTGCTGAAGCCAGCCTCCCATTCGGCAGTTCCCGCGAGCACGGCGGCGGGACGGGCGCTGAGCTGGACCGCATGGGCGCTGGACGCATCACCCGTCGAGCGGCCGGCGTCGGGGGCTGGCGTTGCCCCGGTCATCTGCGCAAGTGCAGGTGCCGGCACAGCAAGGACGAGAAGTGCGCAAGCGATGCGCAGCTTGGGCAAAAGGGACAGGATCATCATTTTGCGGCTCCGCGGGCGGCCACCGATTCAAACGGTGCCACGCAAATCATTCTCCCCATATGGGGTAAATGCATGCCATTAGCCAAGTCGCTTGAACGTCACGATTCCATAAATAGACGA
>CAIWVR010000081.1 GCA_903916165.1 uncultured Hyphomicrobiales bacterium
CCCGCCGTGCCGTTCGACGATTGTGGCGACTGCAGCAACACAGGCCGCGGCGTCGCAGACATCGAGCCTCATCACGTCAATCGCGCCGGAGGCAAGTTCATCAGATAGCCGGCTCTTGGCGGCATCCAGATTGTTCTGGTCCCTGGCAGCCAAAACAAGTTTATGGCCGCGCATCAGCAGAAGGCGGGCGCATTCAAACCCTATTCCGCTGGACCCACCGGTGATGAGGACCACTTTTTGTGATCCTGCGCTCATGGGCTGCTCCAGGCATGAACCGCGCCGCCCGCTTGCCCGTCATGCTGAACAACGTCGCCGAGCGTATCGTTGAGATAATACCACTGGTCCAAAAGGGAGAGGATAATCGGCTCGATTTTATTATTCAGGTCCGCGACATCCGCCAGCACCGTTTGATTGGCGTCTGAAAGTTTGAAAGGCGCTGAAAAATGCATTTCAAAATGGCATGGCCCTGTGCGCTTGCTATAGGCAATGACGATCCTTGCCGAAGTTCTGCGCGCAAGTTTTGCAGCCAGCGCCAGATTGCATCGACTGTGTGGAGGGCGACCAAACAGCGGCGCCGCCAACGTGCCCGCCCGAACTTCGTCACCGAAAATGGCCACGATTCTCCTGGCTTGCAATTGGGCGAGCGCGTTTCGAAATCCACGCGGGTTGGGCGTGAGCAGCTCAAGACCTGACGCCCGCCTTGTATATTCGGCAATCTTGCGCGCGACACGGTTCGATGGCGGCTCGTAAAAAGTCGCGGCATGGATCCCGGCGCGGCGCAGCACGGGCCCGAACAATTCCCAGTTTCCAGTATGCAGAAGGATGCCAATGATCGGCTCACGTCCCGCCAGACCAAAAACCTCCTGATTGCCGATTAACTTGATCCGCCCCTCGTCGCTGATGCGTGCGAGAACAGCAAATTCGGCCATGACCCGCCCGACGTTTTCAATGAAGCGGTTGATCGAAGCCTCACGGTCGGCCATCGCGTCTCGCGGCCGATGAGCCGCAAGGTTTTTTCTGGCTCCTGCAATGATTTCCGGCCTGTTCGAGCGCACATTCATTCTGACCAAGAGCCCGCCCGTCGCGGAGGCAAGCCTGACGGGAGCACATCGAAGCAGGCCCAACAGCACCAAATACCAGATGCCCAACAGCTGCGAACGCAAACGCTCAATATTCATTGGCGAAAGCCTGTTTTGGATGTAACTCGCCACGCGCGCCATTCATGGATTCGCAGAACGTTGTCATCCCCAACCCGCTCATAATATGAAGCTTTTTGATCGTCTGCAGGTAATCGGCAATGACGCTCCGTGCCTTTGGCGTCAAATGCAGAACCCGCGCCCGCCGGTCCAGCGTCGAGACGCAAACTGTAAACAGGCCCTGACGTTGAAGGGAGTTAAGATGCTGCCGAATGGCTGGGTGCGTTGCGCGCACGTCCTTGTAAATGGTCGAAAGCTCGCAGCGACCGCCACCTTTCAAGGCGATCATCAGGATCTCAAGGGAGATTTGTGGCGCGGCGCGAAAAAACGAATATTCTAAAGCGACAAGAGCAAGGCGCGCTTCAGCAAATTCCGCTAGGGATGTTTCATTCGTCAGGCCTTCATCGCAATTCAACATATCCGGCAGCCTTAAAAGCAATTTAACGGGCCCGACATAGGAAGGGCTAATATTTTTCGTTTTTTTGATAAGAGCTTGGCATTCAATCAAAAGAATATTTCTGCATCCAGAAAACACATGAGCATATCGTCAGTCAACGCCTCAAGGCAGTCACATTCGAGCGTGCAAGCACATGCCCGTTTGCGGTGACTTCGGTTCCCAGCCGTTCCAGAGCGCGGTTCTCAGGATCGCTTCATCGAGCGACTGCGTTTGCTGCACCCCGAGTTCACTGCGGATCAGGC
>CAIWVR010000082.1 GCA_903916165.1 uncultured Hyphomicrobiales bacterium
TCGGCTATCACACACCGGCCTCCGTCGCCGACGCGGCCACGATCCTCAACGCGAACGAAGACGCCAAGCTGATGGCGGGCGGCATGACGCTGCTGCCGACGCTGAAGCAGCGCCTTGCCGCGCCCTCCGATCTGATCGATCTGGCGGGCATTGCCGAGCTGAAAGGCATCCACCGCGAGGGCGACGAGATCGTCATCGGTGCCATGACGCCCCATGCCGACGTGCATGAAAGCGCGCTGGTGCGCGAGGCGATTCCGGGACTGGCCGCGCTCGCAGGCCAGATCGGCGATCCGGCTGTGCGCCATCGCGGCACCATCGGCGGCTCGATCTCCAACGCCGATCCGGCGTCGGATTATCCCGCTGGCCTCGTCGGCCATGGCGCGACCGTGGTGACGAATACGCGCAAGATTGCTGCGGATGATTTCTTCACCGGCCTGTTCGACACAGCGCTGGAGCCAGGCGAGATCGTCACATCGGTGCGCTTTCCCGTGCCGGTGTGGTCGACTTATCAGAAGCTGCGTCATCCGGCGTCCGGCTATGCGGTTGTCGGCGTGCTGGTCGCGCAGACGACGGATGGCGTGCGCGTGGCGGTGACAGGTGCCGGTCCGTCGGTCTTCCGCATGAGCGCGATGGAAGAGGCTCTCTCGCAGGAGTTTTCGGCCAAGGCCATCGAGGGAATCACGGTTTCCGCCGATGAAATGAACAATGACATGCACGCCAGCGCCGCCTATCGCGCGCATGTCGTGACGGTGCTGGCCAAGCGCGCCGTCGCTTCGCGTTGACGCGTCTTCCCTCTCCCGCGCTGGCGGGAGAGGGTGGCCTGCGCAGCAGGTCGGGTGAGGGCGGTCGCCACTTGCGCGCATCGCTCCGCCCTCATCCGTCACGCTCCGCGTGACACCTTCTCCCGCCAGTGCGGGAGAAGGGCGCTCACGAGGAGGCGGTTCCAATGCGGTTCGTGCTTATACTCGCCAGCATCTTGTGCACCCTCATTGCCGCGCCAAGGGCGCGCGCCGAGCCGGTCGATCTTTCGCTCGTGCTCGCCGTCGATGCATCTGGCAGCATCAATCACTATCGGTTCGAGCTGCAAAAACGCGGCTATGTCGAAGCCTTCCGCAATCCGCGCGTGCTGCGTGCCATCCAGTCCGGCATGATTGGCGCCATCGCCGTGACCATGTTTCAATGGACCGGTCCCAGCCTGCAACGCGAGGCCGTGCCGTGGATGGTGATCCGCGACGCCGCCAGCGCCGAGGCTTTCGCCAGGGCCATCGAGGACACGCCGCGTCTGCTCTATGGCGGCGGCACGTCGGTCAGCGGCGCCATCGATCGCGGCGTCGCGGTGCTTGCCAGCAATCCACATGAACCCGCGCGCCGCGTCATCGACGTATCGGGCGACGGTGAAAACACCAGCGGACGCCCCGCGCGCATCGCCCGCGACGAGGCCGTGGCCAAAGGCATCGTCATCAATGGATTGCCGATCCTCGCCGTCGAGCCTTTCCTCGACCGGCATTATGCGGAGGAGGTGATCGGCGGCGAAGGCGCCTTCATGATCGCCACGAAAGATTTTGAAAATTTCGGCGACGCCATCCTGCGCAAGCTGATCGCCGAGATCGCGGAGCTGCGCTGAGCTTGACGCTGCGCCCTTCCGGAGGCGACAGTAGCGCAACGATAAAAACATCTGGGAGGACGACATGGCCGAACGGGGCCTCGACGATTTTCGCGCCGTGGCGCACACCTTGCGCGCGCGCTCGCTGGCTCTGGTGGGCGCATCCGAGAAAGGCCGCTGGCCGGGCCAGATCGTCGGCGCCCTGCGCGACAATGGCTATGACGGAAAACTCTTCCTCATCAATCCGCGCCAGTCGCATGTGTTTGGTGAAAAAGCCTATGCCTCGCTGCGCGACCTGCCCGAGCCTATCGAACACGCCATGGTCATCGTGCCCGCCGATGCGGTGGCCGGCGTCGTGGCGGATGCTGCGGCGAGCGGCGTGAAATCCTGCACCATCTATGCGGGCGGCGTGGGCGACGGGGCGGACGAGGCCTCGCAGCGACGCGGGCGCGAGGTGCGCGCCATTCTGGCCGCATCCGACCTGCGGCTGGCCGGCCCCAATTGCATGGGCGCGCATTCTTATCGCGAAAAACTCTTCGCCTATCCCAATCCCGATCTTGCAAAACTGGAACCGGGACAGACGGGCTGCGTTTTCCAGTCCGGCGGCACGCTGCAATTCTTCATGAAGACCGGCGCGACGCGCGGCCTGCGCTATTCCTACGGCATCTCGTCGGGCAATGAGCTTGATCTCGATCTGGCCGATTACGTCAACTTCCTCGTCGATGACGAAAACACGAGGCAGATCGTGCTCTTCGTCGAAGGCATCCGCCGTCCGCGCGCCTTCATGAACGCTGCGGCGCGCGCGCTGGAAGCGGGCAAGCCGATCCTCACCATGAAGACCGGCGCCACGCAGAAATCGCGTGACGCCGCGCAATCGCACACCGGCGCAATTGCTGGCGACTGGCAGGCCTATCTGGCCATGTGCGAGCGTTTCGGGATCATCCGCTGCGAAAATCTCGACGATCTGGTGGAGACCACGCTGGCGTTCCAGACGGTGCGGCGCCCGAAGGGGCCGCGCATCGGTTTCGTCACCACCTCGGGCGGCACGGTCGACATGCTCTACGATTACGTCGAGAGCGAAGATTCCACGCTCGCGGCCTTCACGCCCGCCACCGATGCCGCGCTGCGGCCTTACATGCAGGACGAGATCAAGCCGCGCAATCCGCTCGACGTCGGCATTCCCTCGACGCTGAAAGCCGCCGCCGATCTCTGCGCCATTGTCGCGGCGGATGAAAATGTCGACATGCTCGCCTGGGCCGCGCAGGTGCCCGGCAAACGCACCAAAGTCTGGGAAAGCACGCAGGTCCTGCGCGACATGCTGGCCGCCACCGACAAACCGGTGCTCGGCTTCGCGCGCATGACCTACCAGATGACACCAGAGTCGCAGGACATCCAGAAGGAAGTCGGCATTCCTTTTCTGCAGGGCTTGCAGCCGAGCCTGCGGGCGATGAATGCGCTCTGGTTTCACGCGCAACGGCAGGGCAGGGCACCCGTGCGGCCCGCACCCGCGCTGACCTCGGAGCTGACGCCCGGCAATCTGCACGAGATGCTGGCGCGCTACGGCATCCATGGTGCGCGGCAGGCCTTCGGTGCCACGCCGGAGGCGGTGGCGGAAGCTGCCGCGCAGATGGGTTTCCCGGTCGTGCTGAAAATCCGCTCGCCCGATATTCTGCACAAGA
>CAIWVR010000083.1 GCA_903916165.1 uncultured Hyphomicrobiales bacterium
AATATCCTGCTGCCGGCTGACATCCTCGGCATGAACCGCACCGCAGCGAAGAAAACCGCGGAAGACCTACTCGAACTTGCAGGTCTTTCGGGTTTTGGTAAAAAGCATCCTTATGAATTGTCTGGCGGCATGCAGCAACGCGTTGGCATCGTGCGCGCGCTGCTTCACGATCCGCAGGTTTTACTGATGGATGAACCCTTCGCGGCGCTCGACGCGCTTACGCGCGAGACAATGGCCATTGAACTGCAACGAATCTGGATGCAGCGCCGCAAGACCATTCTGTTCGTGACCCACAACATATCGGAAGCCGTGCTGCTGGCCGATCGGATCATCGTCATGTCGGCACGACCGGGCCGCATTGCCGCCGTGCTCGAGAATGATGCACCGCGCCCGCGCAGCATAGACTGGTTGAGCGACCCGCGATGCGGCCTGCTCGAAATGCAGATTCGCAAGCATCTTGACCGTGCCGTCCTCGCCCCGGAGGAATTCCCAACATGAGTGCTCATCTGGACACTCCTCCGGCGCGCGTGCGTCCTCAACCCGGATCAGCCCTGCGCTTGGCGTCGCGCGCCGCCCCCGTACTCTCGGTGCCTGTCGTGCTGGGCCTCTGGGAAGCTGTGATACGCATCAAGGAGATCGAGCCTTTTGTCTTTCCCTCGCCTTCAGGCATAGGGATTGCGCTTTACAACGGGCTTTGGGGCGGTTCATTCCTGTCGGCTATTCAGGTGACCTTGATAGAGATTGTTGTTGGTTTCTTGTTTGGCACCTTGCTGGGCTTGTTCCTCGGAATCTTGATGGCATCCATCACGCTGGTGCACCGCGTCATGTTTCCCTGGGTCGTTGCTGTGCAAACGATTCCAAAGGTCGCAATTGCCCCCTTGATGATCGTCTGGTTCGGCTTCGGCGTGGAATCGAAGATCCTGATCGTCGGACTGACCTGTCTGTTCCCGGTTCTCGTCAACACCATGGCTGGCCTGCAGGCCGCGGAGATCAATCGCATCAATCTGGTCCGCGCGCTCAGCGGAACGCAATTGCAAATCTTGCGTTTCGTTTTACTGCCGAGCGCCCTGCCCTATATTTTTGCAGGCTTGAAGACCGCCATGGTGCTTGCCGTGATCGGCGCGATCGTCGGAGAGTTTGTCGGTTCCCGTAATGGCATCGGCGTGCGCATTCTCCAGGCGAATTTTACACTGGATCTCGCGAGTGTATTCGCATTGCTCGCGATTCTGTCTGCCATTGGAATAGTGCTGAACAGTGCGATCCGTTTTGCTGAACTGAAGATCTGCTATTGGAGCGGGAGAAGTTCGTGATGTTATCGGCCAATAGAAATATCGCCAGTGTTGCAGCCCCCTCAAAGGCGGGTGCCTCCGGCATCGACATCAACGCCCTCGTGGATGACCGTGTCGAAAGGGAAGGCATTTTCCGGGTCTCGAAAGCGATCTATGTCGATCCCCTGATCTTCGAACTTGAAATCGAGAAAATTTTCGCCCGTTCATGGAACTATCTCTGCCATGAGAGCCAGGTCCGGACTGTCGGAGATTATGCCGCGCTCGAGATTGCCCGGAAGCCTGTCTTTGCAATCCGTGCCAATGATGGTGGCGTTCGGGCCTATTTTGATGCCTGTTCGCACCGGGGTGCGCGACTCACCACACGCAGATATGGCCGCGCCTCGACCATCACTTGCCGATATCACGGCTGGTGCTTCGACACTGCAGGCCGGTGCTTGAAGGTCCAATATGAGAAAGAAGGCTGGCCACAGGGAACCCCGCAAGGGCTTTCGCTTGACCTCACGCCCCTTCCCCGTGTTGCCAATTACCGTGGCTTTGTTTTCGCGTCTCTGGCGGCCGAGGGTGAAAGCCTCGAGAGCTTCCTTGGCGAGTCGCGCCGTTTTATTGACACGATGGTTGACCAGTCACCGGATGGAATCGAGATACTGGATGGCAGTATTCGCTACGTCATGCGCGCGAATTGGAAGTTTCAATCCGAGAATGGCGCGGATGGCTACCACGTGGCGTCCGTCCATCGTAATTATGCTTCGACAGTCGCATTCCGCGAGCAATTGGCTGGTGCCGATCTCGACCCGATGAAGGCCACCGAGGCTGGGCGTATTCTCAACCGCTCCCGTACGCCAACAGGCAGCTATGATCTCGGGCAGGGGCATATGTGCAACTGGTCGGATCGGGTCAACACCGCTGCGATCCCGCTGGGTGAACGGGAGCCTGAACTGCTCGCACAACATGCGGAGGGATTCGTGCGGTGGATGGTGCGCCGTGGACGCGTGCTGACCGTTTTTCCGAACTTCCTGATCAACGACGTGGCGTCCACTGCCATTCGGGTCTGGCGGCCGGTTTCGGTCAACGAAACAGAACTCGAGACATGGTGCTTTGCACCTGTCGGGGAATCGGCGAGGGCGCGCGAGGCGCGTATCCGCAAATTCGAGGATTTCTTCTTCCCGAGCAGCTTGGCCGTGCCCGACGACGTTGCTGCCATGGAAGGCGCGCACCAGGGCAGCGAAGCCGCGAAATATATGGGCTGGGTGCGTTTCAGCCGTGGAATGGAATTTATGCAGAATGGCCCTGATGAGCCCGCAGAGCAACTCGAATTGGTGCCGGCGACCAGCAATGGCCAGGGCGACAGTGAGACCTGCTTCTTCGGCTTCTATCGCCGTTGGCGCGACCTGATGACTGCTGCAGATCCTGAAGGGGACTAAATAGATGATCGCAGACGATCTGCCCGACACTCATCTTGTCGCGCGTGTGAGCGCGTTCCTGGCACATGAGGGAGCATTGCTCGATAGCCGCGCCTGGCATGACTGGCTCGAGCTTTACGCTCATGAAGCGCGTTATTGGGCACCGGTCTGGAACGGTGACGATGTGATGACGACTGATCC
>CAIWVR010000084.1 GCA_903916165.1 uncultured Hyphomicrobiales bacterium
GTAGACGGCCTGCACCGAGGTGATGGAGCCCTTGGTGGTGGTAGTGATGCGCTCCTGCAGGCCACCGAGATCGGTGGCGAGCGTGGGCTGGTAGCCGACGGCCGAGGGGATGCGCCCGAGCAGCGCCGAGACCTCGGAGTTGGCCTGGGTGAAGCGGAAGATGTTGTCGACGAAGAGGAGCACGTCCTGGCCCTCCTCGTCGCGGAAGTACTCGGCGACGGTGAGCGCCGAGAGCGCGACGCGGGCGCGCGCGCCCGGAGGCTCGTTCATCTGGCCGTACACGAGGGCGCATTTGGAGCCCTTGGTCGAGCCGCCGTTTTCCTTCGGGTCGAGGTTCACGTTCGACTCGATCATCTCGTGATAGAGATCGTTGCCTTCGCGCGTGCGCTCGCCGACGCCGGCGAACACGGAATAACCACCATGCGCCTTGGCGACATTGTTGATGAGTTCCATGATCAGCACGGTCTTGCCGACGCCCGCGCCGCCAAACAGGCCGATCTTGCCGCCCTTTGCGTAAGGCGCCAGCAGGTCGACGACCTTGATGCCCGTTTCCAGGATCTGGCCTTCGGTGGATTGTTCCGCATAGGAGGGCGCATCCTGATGGATGGCGCGCAGCCCTTCGGACTGGATCGGACCGGCCTCATCCACCGGCTCGCCGATGACATTCATGATGCGGCCCAGCGTGCCTTCGCCGACCGGCACGGAAATCGGGGCACCGAGGTCCCGAACGGCCTGGCCGCGCACGAGGCCTTCCGACGTGTCCATCGAAATGCAGCGCACCGAATTCTCACCCAGATGCTGGGCGACTTCGAGCACAAGGCGATTGCCGTTGTTCGAGGTCTCCAGCGCATTCAGGATCTGCGGCAGGTGGCCTTCGAACTTCACGTCAACGACGGCGCCGATGACCTGCGTGATACGCCCCGTGGGCAAGTTTGTGGCAATTGCCATGGTACGTCTCCACTGATGGATTGCGGTCAGAGCGCTTCGGCGCCCGAGATGATTTCGATAAGTTCTTTGGTGATCATCGCCTGACGGGAACGATTATACGTAATCGTCTGCTTCTTGATCATGTCGCCGGCATTGCGCGTGGCGCTGTCCATCGAGCTCATGCGCGCGCCCTGTTCGGACGCTGCGTTTTCGAGCAAGGCACGAAACACCTGGACCGAGATGTTGCGCGGCAGCAGCGCATCGAGAATGCCAGCTTCGCTCGGCTCATAATCATATGCCGACTGCGCGCCGCCAGTGCTCTGGGCCTTGGCGAAGGTCGCCGGGATCAGCTGCAGCGCCGTCGGGATTTGCAGGATCACCGAGCGGAAGCGCGCGAAGAACAGGGTGCAGACGTCATATTCGCCCTGCTCGAAGAGCGCGATGAGCTTTTTGCCGATCGGATCGGCGTCTGTGAAGGCCATCTGCTTGACCGAGCGCAGCTCGATCAGCTCGATGATCTGCTTCTCATACTGGCGGCGGAGCTGGTCATAGCCCTTCTTGCCGACGCAGAGGATCTTCACGGTCTTGCCCTGCGCCATCAGGGAATTGGCGCGCTCGCGCGCCAGGCGCACGATGGACGAATTGAACGCGCCGCACAGGCCGCGTTCGGCCGTGCAGACGACGAGAAGATGAACATTGTCGCGTCCGTTGCCGGTGAGCAGCACCGGGCCTTGCGCGCCATCGCCGAGATTGCCGGCAATATTGGCGAGCACGGCTTCCATGCGCTCGGCATAGGGACGCGCCGCTTCAGCCGCCATCTGCGCACGACGCAGCTTAGCCGCCGCGACCATTTGCATGGCCTTGGTGATCTTCTGCGTCGCCTTGACGGAGGCGATGCGGTTACGCAGGTCCTTCAATGAAGGCATGGGGTGTCCGCTTCAGTCGGGATCGGGAAACCCCCGCGCACGATGCGCGGGGGTTGTGACATGGATTTAGGCGAAGCTCTTGGCGAAGGCATCGACGGCGGCCTTCAGCTTGCCGGCGGTCTCGTCGGTCAAGTCCTTGGTGGTCTTGATCGAGTCGAGAATGTCGGTGTGCTTGGTGCGCATCAGCGACAGCAGGCCGTCTTCGAAAGCGCGCACGCGGTTGACCGCGATCGCGTCGAGGTAGCCGTTGACGCCGGCATAGATCACGACCGTCTGCTCTTCCATCTTCAGGGGCGAGAACTGCGCCTGCTTCAGGAGTTCGGTGAGACGCGCGCCACGATTCAACATGCGCTGGGTCACGGCGTCGAGATCCGAGCCGAACTGCGCGAAGGCGGCCATTTCGCGATATTGCGCGAGCTCGCCCTTGATCTTGCCGGCGACCTTCTTGGTCGCCTTGGTCTGCGCGGCGGAGCCGACGCGCGAGACGGACAGGCCGACGTTCACGGCCGGGCGGATGCCCTGGTAGAACAGGTCGGTCTCGAGGAAGATCTGGCCGTCGGTGATCGAGATCACATTGGTCGGGATATAGGCCGACACGTCGTTGGCCTGCGTCTCAATGACGGGAAGCGCGGTCAGCGATCCGTTGCCAGCTGCGTCGCCCATCTTGGCGGCGCGCTCGAGCAGGCGGGAGTGCAGGTAGAACACGTCGCCGGGATAGGCTTCGCGGCCCGGCGGGCGGCGCAGCAGCAGCGACATCTGGCGATAGGCCACGGCCTGCTTCGACAGATCGTCATAGATGATGACGGCATGCATGCCGTTGTCGCGGAAATACTCGCCCATGGCGCAGCCGGAGAAGGGCGCGAGGAACTGCATGGGGGCGGGATCGGAGGCGGTCGCCGCGACGATGATCGAATATTCCAGCGCGCCGCGCTCTTCGAGCACCTTCACGAACTGGGCGACGGTGGAGCGCTTCTGGCCGACCGCGACATAGATCGTATAGAGCTTCTTGCTCTCGTCGGACCCGGCGTTGATCGGCTTCTGGTTGATAATGGTGTCGATGATGACGGCGGTCAGA
>CAIWVR010000085.1 GCA_903916165.1 uncultured Hyphomicrobiales bacterium
CTCGTCGTCAAGGGCCAGTACCGCACGGTGCGTCCGGTCGCCAAGGCCATCAGCGTGGAGCAGATGAAACGATCCTGAGCGGCGATGTCGTTTCGCCAAACTGCGTGGCGAAGAAGGCGTGGTAGGTGCCATGCGCCGCGATCAGCTCCTCATGCGTGCCGTTCTCGACCGCCTTGCCATTCTCGATCACACAGATGCGGTCGGAATTGACGATCGTCTGCAGGCGATGTGCGACGACGAGGGTTGTGCGTCCCTGCTGCAGGGAATCGAGCGCCTTCTGCACCTCGCGCTCGGATTCGGAATCAAGCGCGGCGGTCGGCTCGTCGAGCAGGATGATCGGCGCGTTCTTCAGAAAGGCGCGGGCGATGGCGATGCGCTGGCGCTGGCCGCCCGACAATTGCGCGCCCTGTTCGCCGACGCCAGTGTTATAGCCGGTGCTGAAACCCATGATGAAGTCATGCGCATTGGCCATGCGCGCGGCGTCCATGATCTCGGCTTCGCTCGCGCCCGGGCGCCCAAGGGCGATATTGTCGCGGATCGTGCCGCGAAACAGGAACACATCCTGCGAGACGAAAGCAATGGCGTCGCGCAACGACACCAGATTGACGCTGGCTATGTCCTGCCCGTCAATGGTGATGCGGCCTTCGCCGGGCGGGTAGAAACGCTGGATCATGGCGATGAGCGTCGACTTGCCGCCGCCCGAGGGGCCCACAAGCGCGGTGGTCGCATTGGGTGCCGCGACGAGATCGAGCCCGTCGAGCACATATTCGCGGTCGCGATAGGCGAAGCGCACGTTTTCGAACACGATGCGGCCTTCGCGCACATCGAGCTTTGGCAAATGCTCCTGCGGCGATTCGCTGGCGGGCGTGTCCAGCACTTCATAGATCAGCCGCGCGCCAGTGAGACCGTGCTGGAGGTCGAGGTTGAGCCGCGCCAGTTTCTTGCCCGGCTCATAGGCGAGCAGCAGCGCGGCGATGAAGGAAAAGAACGACCCGGCATCGGCCCCGGCAATCGACACGCGATAGGAGCCATAGAAGATCACGGCACCGATGGCGATGCCCGCAACCGCGTCGGATATCGGACTCGACACGGCCATGCCGGAGGCCATGGAATTGACCGAACGCTCGACCTCGCGCACCGAATCCGACATGCGCTTGCGCATGATGGCCTCGAGATTGAAGCTCTTCACGATGCGGATGCCGAGCACGGTCTCCTGCATGGTTTCCAGAATGCGCGCGGAGCCATCGTAGGAGCGGCGCGCCGCCTTGCGGACGCGGCGGATCAGCCGGCCGAGCAGATAGCCGCCGACTGGCATGATGGTCAGCGCGATCACAGCCATGATCGGATCCTGCACGATCATGACGATGATGAGGCCGATGAGCGTCAGCACGTCGCGGCCCGTGCTGGTGATGACGACCTGCAGAGTGTCGCGCACACCATTGGCCGCAATGGCCAGCCTGGTCATGAATTCGGTCGAGTGTCGGTCCTGGAAGAAGCGCATGTCCTGCCGCAGCAGATGCTCGTAGAGCCGCCGCTGCACGCCCGCCACAATGCGGTTGCCGGTGCGCGACAGCACGACCTGGTAGCCGTAAGTGGCCAGTCCGCGCAGCAGGAACAGGCCGGCGACGCCAATGGCGAGCCAGCGCAGGTCGGCAAATCCCGACGGGTCCACCATGCGGTTGAGCACAGGCTTCAGCAACCAGGCCGAGACCGAAGTCGCCGCCGCGCCGATGGCCATGAACAGGCCGGCAAACAGATAGGACTTGAGATGCGGCCGGCCGTGCTCGAGAAACAGCCGCCGCAGCATGGCAATGGAGCCCGGCTCGGACGGGGCGGATACGGCACTCTGGGACTTGGACTGGTCGGACATTCCCCCGTGCTAGCAGGGCGCGGGCGGCGAGGGCAAGGGGCGCGACCGGGATTTACCGGTGCGCGCGCCTTGTCCGGGCGCGAAATACCTTATTTGCCAGTGCCTTCCAGCAATAATCTGGCGCGGGCGATAACCTCGGGTGGAGCCGCGACGATCCGGTCGGCGATGGCCTGAGAGTCCTCACCTGACAGCGGGCTAATATCGACTTGCATTTTCTCTGCTTCGGCAAGGAATTGCGGGTCGCGTACCGTATCCATGAAGGCCTTGCGCAGCGCCACCACGCGCTCCGGCGGGGTGTCGGGTGTGGTCACCACCGCGCGCGAAATGGCGGTGTCGGCGGAAATGAAGCGCAGCACCTCGCGGTCGGCCTCATTGCGGGCGAGTTCGAAGAGCAGGGGCACGTTTGGCAGGTCCGGGTGCCGTTTCAGGCCAATCTGGACGAGAATATGGATCTTGTTCTCCGAGAGCCATTGCGGCCGCGAGGTTTTCCAGGACGCCCAGGCGTTCGAGCCGCGTCCGCCGACTTCGCCTTTCTCCATGGCGAGATTGACGTCATTGCCACCCGGATAGCCGGTGACGATCTTGAATTTGGTCCCCGCCATGGCGTTGAGCGCGGCAGGGTAATAGGCGGCGGGTGTCGCGGTGCCCGCGGCACCGACGACCAGTTCGCGGGTGCGGACATCCTCGATGGTCGTGATGCCGGTTGTGTGCCAGGAGTTGATGACATTGGGCGTGTCGGTCGTGGTGCCCAGAAAGATCAGCTTGCGCGTGTCAAATTTCACGCCCTGTCCGCCAACCGCCTGATGGGCGGGCATGTTCTGCATCAGCATATGCAGCACGCTTCCGTCGCGCGGGGCGGCATTGGCCATGTGATTGGCGGCGGCAATGCCGACCCCGCCCGGCATGTTCTGCGCGACAATATTGGGTTCGCCCGGCAGCAGGCGTCCCAGATGGCGGGCGAGCAGGCGCCCGCGCGTGTCGTAATCGCCGCCCGGTGAGGTGGCGATGATCATCTGCATGGTCTTGCCATGGTAGAAATCAGCGATGGCGTCGGCTTTGGCGCCGGTGGCCGCCAGCAGCAGGGCCGAAAGGAGCGCGGCGCCTTGCGCACGACGCATCTGTGCCAGAATCATCTTTTCCTCCCGCGCCGGCGCATGCGGTGTTCCGCTTGCTGCGTCCGGCGTCGGAAGGATCTCACCATGCCAGGCTGGGCGAGGCAAGCGGCCCCGAGGATCAGCCCTCGACGGTCTCGCGCAAGGCCTCCAGCTCCAGCCATTCCTCTTCCATCGACGCGATTTTCTTTTCAGTTTCGAGAAGCTGCTGGCTGAGCTTGTCGAAGGCCGAGCGGTCGCGCGCGTAGAGGTCGGGTGCCTCGAGCTTGCTCTGGATCAGGGCGCGCTTCTGGCTTAATTCGTCGATGCGGCCAGGCAGCGTTTCGAGCGCGTGCTTGTGCTTGAACGAGAGCTTCTTCTTGTCGGTGCTGGCTGCTGCGCGCTCCTTCGCCTCGGCCTTGGGCGTCTTCAGGACGGCGGCCGGCGCGCTCTGGCCGATGCCGAAGCCGCGTTGTGCCACCATGTCGGTGTAGCCGCCGGCATATTCGATCCACTTGCCCTCGCCCTCGGCGACGAGAACCGAGGTCGAGACGCGGTCGAGGAAGTCACGGTCATGGCTCACCACCACGACGGTGCCGGGATAATCGGCGATCATCTCCTGCAGCAGGTCGAGCGTCTCGAGATCGAGATCGTTGGTGGGTTCGTCCAGCACGAGGAAGTTCGACGGCAGCGACAGGGCGCGCGCCAGCATCAGCCGCCCGCGCTCGCCGCCCGACAGGCGCGAGATCGGCGTGCGCGCCTGTTCTGGCGCGAACAGGAAGTCTTTCATGTAGCCGATGACGTGTTTCTTCTCGCCGTTGATGTCGACAAAATCGCCGCCGCCATTGGTGAGCGCGTCCTTCAGCGTCCATTCGGGCTTGAGCGCCTTGCGGCTCTGGTCGAGTGTTGCCATTTCGAGGCTCGCGCCCAGCTTGATGTGCCCGCTGTCGGGTTCGAGCTTGCCGGTGAGAATGTTGAGCAGCGTCGTCTTGCCGGCGCCATTCGAGCCGACGATGCCGAGCCGGTCGCCGCGCAGGATGCGGATCGAGAAATCCTTCACGATGGGGCGGTCGCCCCAGCTCTTGCAGATCAACTCGCCCTCGGTGACGAGTTTCCCCGAGGTGCGCCCCTCGCTGACCGAGAATTTCACGTCGCCTATGCCATTGCGCGCCTCGCGGCGCTCCTGCCGCAAATCGCCGAGCCGGTCCATGCGGCCCATATTGCGCTTGCGACGCCCGCTGACGCCGTGGCGCACCCAATGCTCTTCATTGACGATCTGGCGGTCGAGCTTGTGGCGGTCGCGCTCTTCTTCCTCAATGACCTTGTCGCGCCAGGCTTCGAACTCGCCAAAGCCGCGGTCGAGACGTTTGGTGCGGCCGCGGTCGAGCCAGACGGTGGTGCGCGAAAGGTTTTGCAGGAAGCGCCGGTCATGGCTGATCAGCACAAGCGCCGAGCGCAGCGACGCCAGCTCGCTTTCCAGCCATTCGATGGCGGGCAGGTCGAGATGGTTGGTCGGCTCGTCGAGGAAGAGCAGGTCAGGCTCGGGGGCCAGCACGCGCGCGAGCGCCGCGCGGCGGATCTCGCCGCCCGACAGATGGGCCGGGTTCTCGTCGCCGCGCAGGCCAAGCTCGCTCAGCAGATATTGCGCGCGGTAGAGATCGTCATTGGGGCCAAGCCCCGCCTCGACATAACCCAGCACGTCGGCGAAATCCGACAGGTCGGGCTCCTGCGGCAGGTAGCGCACAGTGGCGTCGGGCTGGAAAAAGCGCATCCCGCCGTCTTTTTCGATCATGCCGGCGGCGATCTTGAGAAGTGTCGACTTGCCCGAGCCGTTGCGGCCGACAAGGCAGATGCGCTCGCCGGGCGCGACCGACAGGTCGGCGCCTTCCAGCAGCGGCTTGCCGCCAAGGGTGAGCTTGATGTCTTGCAGGGAGAGAATCGGAGGGGGAGCCATCGTGTACTCTTGTGCGAAACCTGAGACGCCGCCGCGTCGCGGGCAGGCGGGCCGGGGCCACCCATATAGGAGCGGGGCCGCACAGGCCAGTGCGGCGCACGCGGCACGTCGTCGTATTAACGCGGGCGATACCCTATATCTGGCAGGATGGTGCCAACATGAAGGGGAGCCGGGGCATGGTGGATTGGGATGTTGCGGCGGCTCTGGCCGCGCTTGAAGCGCATCGCGTCGACATTGGCCATCGCTCCATTTCCGGGCTTTTCGCGTCCGACCCGGACCGCTTCGAACGCCTGAGCCTGCGTTTCGACGACCTGCTGTTCGATTATTCAAAGCACCGCATCACCGACGCCACGCTGGCCCATCTGCTGGCGCTCGCCCGCGCCGCCGATGTTGAGGGCAAGCGCACGGCGCTGTTTTCCGGCGAGAAGGTCAACACCACCGAGCACCGCCCGGCGCTGCATATGGCACTGCGCAACTTTTCCGGACGCCCCGTGATGGTTGATGGTCGCGACGTGATGCCAGACGTTTTCGCCACCCGCGACCGACTTTATGCCTTTGCCCGCCAGATTCGCAACGGCACCCTGCGCGGCGCGACGGGACAGGCCTTTACCGATATCGTCAACATCGGGATCGGCGGGTCCGATCTCGGTCCAGCCATGGCCGCGCGCGCGCTCTCGCCCTTCGTGAGGCCGGGCTTGCGCGTGCATTTCGTCTCGAACGTCGATGGCGCCGACATCGCCGACATTCTGGCGCGGCTCGATCTTGCGACGACGCTGTTCATCATCTCGTCGAAGACATTTTCGACGCAGGAAACCATGACCAACGCGGCCACCGCGCGCGCGCGCATTGCCGCGGCGCTCGGTGAGGCGGCGGTCGGCGATCACTTCGCGGCCGTGTCGACAAAGCTCGATCTCGTCGCCAGATTCGGCATTCGCGACGAGCGCGTGTTCGGCTTCTGGGACTGGGTCGGCGGGCGCTATTCGCTGTGGTCGTCGATCGGTCTGGCGCTCGCCATCGCCATAGGCCCGGAAAACTTCGACGACTTCCTGCGCGGCGGGCATGAGATCGACGACCATTTCGAGAGCGCCCCGCTGCAAGAAAACATTCCCGTCCTGATGGGTCTTCTGGGCGTGTGGTATCGCAATGTCTGGGGGTTTGGTGCCCATGCCGTCATCCCCTATGACCAGCGCCTCGCGCGGTTTCCCGCCTATCTGCAGCAGCTCGACATGGAATCGAATGGCAAGTCGGTGCGCCGCGACGGCAAGCCGGTT
Source organism: uncultured Hyphomicrobiales bacterium (assembly GCA_903916165.1). Lineage (GTDB taxonomy): Bacteria > Pseudomonadota > Alphaproteobacteria > Rhizobiales > Beijerinckiaceae > Terripilifer. The sequence goes on from CAIWVR010000085.1 coordinate 6,187, forward strand.
GGCATGGCGACGGCGCCCGTGATCTGGGGCGAGCCGGGCACCAATGGCCAGCACGCTTTCTTCCAGCTGCTGCATCAGGGCACCGACATCGTGCCCATCGACTTCCTCGTCGCCGCCGAGCCGATCGACGCGGACGCCCATCACCATGAGTTGCTGTTCGCCAATTGCCTCGCGCAGGCGGAAGCGCTGATGCGTGGGCGCTCACGCCAAGAGGTCGATGCCATTCTGGTGAAACAGGGCCTGTCGCATGAAGCGGTGGCGGCGCTGGCACCCCACAAAGTGTTCGAAGGCAACCGCCCATCGAGCCTGCTGCTCTACCGTCGCCTCGACCCGCGCACATTGGGCCGTCTCGTCGCGCTCTACGAGCATAAGGTCTTCGTGCAATCGGCGATCTGGGACATCAACGCCTTCGATCAATGGGGCGTGGAACTCGGCAAGGAATTGGCGAACCGGCTGGCACCGATCGTCGCCGACGATGGGGCGTCGACGCAGGGGCTGGACGCGAGCACGGCCGGGCTGATTGCGTATCGGCGGGGGTTGAAAATCTAGCCGTCCTTGCGCGCGGAGCGACGCAAGGACGGGCGGGCTATTCGTCCTCGCCAAACCTGTTTGCCACCAGATCCGCCAGCGCCTGAACGCAATCAATTGACTGCTCACCGCGCGCCGAGACCGTGATCGTGGTGCCGATTCCGGCACCGAGCGTCAGGATTCCCATGATCGAGGTGCCGCCGACGGTCTCGCTGCAGCGGGTCACGGTGACCTCCGCATCGTATTTCTCGACACATTGCACGAATTTAGCGGTGGCGCGGGCGTGCAGGCCCTTGCGGTTCACGATCAGCATTTCGCGGCTGATGCCATCGGCAAAAGTGGGGGCCGGAGGGCAGGGCAGTCCGTCGTCTGTCAGTTCGGAACTCATTTTCCGCTCAGGATCCTGCTCGCCACAGAGATGTATTTTCGCCCGGCATCCTGTGCCTGAACGACCGCCTGCTCAAGGGTTGCGTCTTCGCGCACCGACGCCAGCTTGATCAGCATGGGCAGGTTGATGCCCGCAACCACGTCGACCTGCGAGCCTTCCATCACCGAAATCGCCAGATTGGAGGGCGTGCCACCGAACATGTCGGTCAGCACCACGACACCGCTGCCCGATTCGACCTGCTGGACCGCCTGGATGATATCCTTGCGGCGCTGCTCCATGTCGTCTTCGGGACCGATGGTGATTGTCTCGATCTGCTTTTGTGGACCGACCACGTGTTCGAGAGCCGCGCGAAACTCCGTCGCGAGATGGCCGTGGGTCACCAGGACCATGCCGATCATCGGAAATTACCGTTCCTGAAGAATGACGCTACGTGACTTGTCCGGGGAGGCCCGTCCAAGGAGCGCCATTTTGTGCGTTGCGAGCAAATTGGCAAGCGAAATGCGCGATGCGAGATTCCAGAAGCCCTAAAAAAACGCCAAAACACGACGGGCGACCGTTTCAAGGGGCAGTCCGGAGGGAAGAATCATCCGCTTGAGCGTCACCCCTTCAATCTCGGATTGCAGATCGCCGGGGTCCGGCAGGCGTTCGCCGCCACCCTCCACGAAGTCGATCACGCAGGTGATCCGTGCGCTTTTCTCGTGGATGAGCGGCAGGATTCCGGTGCCGCGCTGTTCCACCAGCCCGGCCAGAGCCGGATGCGGGGCGGCGATGAGGCGATCACCCGTGGCGCGCAGGGCGACCCGGTCGTCGGCCACCAGCCGGGCGAACAGGCCTTTCGCGGCGGCAGCCTCCAGCAAGGCCAGGACCAGCGACGATTTGCCCGCCCCCGACGCGCCCCGGATCAGGACGCCGGTCTCACCAATAACCAGCGCGCAGGCATGGATCGTGGCGGGCGCGCTCATTTGCCGGGGGCTGGAAGCCAGACGGTGAAGCGCGCGCCGAGCGCGGTGCCCTCGGGCGCCATGCGGTTCTGGGCGCGGATCCAGCCGCCATGGGCGTCGACGATCTGACGCGAGATTGACAGGCCTAGTCCGCTGTTCTGGCCGAAGCCCGTCTGCGGACGGTCTGTGTAGAAGCGCTCGAAGATGCGCTCCATCGCATGGTCGGGAATGCCCGGCCCGTCATCGTCAACGATGATCTCGATACCGTCGCGCAGGGCGGCTCCGGCGAGACTCGACCGCGCGCGGCGCAGGGCAATGCGGACGCGGCCGCCCGGTTCCGAGAAGGAGCGCGCATTGTCGACGAGATTGGTCACGATCTGGCCAAGCCGCGAATCATGGCCCAGCACAAGATAATCCGCGCCCTGCCGCGCCGGATCGCCGGGCGCGATGTCAATGGAGACGGTCACGCCATCGTCTCGCTTCACCTGATTGGCGAAATCACGGATCGCCGTGACGAGCCGCACGAGATCGACGGGTTCGTAATCGGCGCGCGCCAGTTCGGCGTCGAGGCGCGAGGCGTCGGAAATGTCGGTGATCAGCCGGTCCAGCCGGCGCACGTCATGCTGGATGACGTCGAGGAGGCGGCCTTTCGCCTCCTCCGTGCGTGCGCGCGGCAGCGTTTCCACTGCGCTGCGCAGCGAGGTCAGCGGGTTCTTGAGTTCATGCGCCACGTCGGCGGCGAAGGATTCGATCGCCTCGATGCGGTTGTAGAGCGCCTTGGTCATGTCCCGCAGCGCGCCCGAAAGATGGCCGATCTCGTCGGCGCGGTCGGTGAAATCGGGTATTTCCTGCCGGGACTTGATGCCACGACGGACGCGGTCGGCGGCCTCCGCCAGGCGGCGCATGGGCTCGGCGATGGTACCGGCCAGAAACAGCGACAAAAGGAACATCACGCCGGCCGACACCAGGAAGACCCTGAAAATGGCCCATCTCTCGGAGGCAATGATCTTGTCGATGTCACCGCCCTGCGTGGACATCAAAAGCGCGCCGCGCACTGCGCGGAAGCGCTGCACGGGCACCGCCACCGAGACGATGGTCTCGCCGCGGGCATTGACGCGCACGATGGAGGTGGCACTGCCCGTCAGCGCGCGCGCGACCTCCGGATAGGCGCGGCCATTGCCGGCACCGATGTCCTCATAGATCGGCAGGTCGTTGGAGCTGAACCAGCGCTTCACATTGGTCCAGCTGCGCTCCAGCACGGTCGCCGGCTTGTCCTCATTGCCGATCGGCGGCAGGTCGAAGCGCAGGATGTTGGAGCGCGTGGTCAGCGAGCGCGAATCGATCAGCAGATAGCCTTCGCGGTCATAGATGCGGGCGCGGGTGCGGGTCGGCGAGACGAGGCGGCGCAGCACCGGCCCGATGCGCTCGGGATTGATGGAGAATTCGAGACCCGGATCGCTCTCGTCGCGAAAGCCGTAGCTCTGGCCCGGCGCCAGTTGCAGCAGTTTCTCGGGGTCGAGCGCCAGCGCGTCGGTCTCCACCGTGGCGGATGAGGCGACGGCTGCGGCGATGATCTCGCCCTGCGTCTGCAGACTCTGCACGCGGGCGTCGATCAATCCGGCGCGAAACTGGTTGAGATAGAGAAAGCCGACCAGCAGCGCGACGAGGCCGCCGAGATTGAGAACGAGAATGCGGCGCGTCAGCGAGGATGAAAAACGCGACGCAATGGCCGACAGGACGCGGCGCAGGCGGAGTCGCAGCCTCCCGCGCGCGCGCGCCTGGCGCGGGCTTGCCGCCACGGCATTGGTTTCAACATCGACGCTCATGCTGGTCCCATCATAAAATGGCGGCACGCAGCAGCCATCTCCCGACTGTGGAAAAAACGATGCGGGCTCTCAGGCTTCCTTGAAGCGGTAGCCGACGCCATAGAGCGTTTCGATCATGTCGAAATCATCGTCCGCCGCCTTGAACTTCTTGCGCAAACGCTTGATGTGGCTGTCGATCGTGCGGTCGTCGACATAGACTTGGTCATCATAGGCCGCATCCATCAGGGCGTTGCGGCTCTTGACCACGCCGGGGCGTGTGGCAAGCGCCTGCAGGATGAGGAATTCGGTGACGGTCAGCGTCACCGGCTCATTCTTCCAGGTGCAGGTATGGCGCTCCGGGTCCATCTTGAGCAGGCCGCGTTCGAGGATCTTCGCCTCGGATTCCTTTTGTGCCGCCGCGTCCCTGGGGCTGGCGCGGCGCAGGATGGCTTTCACGCGCTCGACCAGCAGGCGTTGCGAGAAGGGTTTGCGGATGAAATCGTCGGCACCCATCTTGAGGCCAAACAATTCATCGATCTCCTCGTCCTTCGAGGTCAGGAAGATCACCGGCAGATCCGATTTCTGGCGCAGCCGGCGCAACAATTCCATGCCGTCCATGCGCGGCATCTTGATGTCGAAGATGGCAAGGTCGGGCGGATTGGTCTTCAGCCCCTCAAGCGCGCTGGCACCATCAGTATAGGTCTGCACGCGGTAGCCTTCGCTCTCGAGGGCGATGGAGACCGAGGTGAGGATGTTGCGATCGTCGTCGACGAGGGCGATGGTCGGCATGGATTCCAAAACCTAAAAGGGGTCTCTCAAGGAGACCGCACCTGCCCGGACCGGGCTGAGAGTGCATGGCGACCCGCAAGGTCGCCAGCGGCCAGAGATTCGGCTCGTTTACAGGCCGAAATGTGACGGACCTGCGGAAATACCTTGGCCGCGGGAGAAAGGTTGCGCTGGCTCATCGCCACGGCTTAGAGCCCCCTTATATAGTCAGGAACAACAAAAATCGACAGAATTCACAGCCGACCCTTTGCTGGCCAGACCTTCGGAGCCCATGATGAGCCAAATGCCGGTCCCGGAACGCACGTTTGAATTGCCCCCCGGCTACGATGGACTGGCCGAGGCACGCCGCCTGCTGCGGACGATTCGCGCCGGTTCACTGGCGACTCTCGACGCCAGCGGCGCGCCCTTCGCCTCGCTGGTCAATGTCGCCACGGCTTTCGACGGAGCCCCGCTGCTGTTGCTGTCGGGCCTTTCCGCACATACGCAATTCCTCGATCGCGATCCGCGCGCCTCGCTCCTGCTGGCGGAGACCGGCAAGGGCGATCCCCTCGCCCACCCCCGCATCACCGTCTCCGGCGTCGCCGTCCGGCTCGACGGCGACGAACGGGCGCAGGCGCGCCGTCGCTTCCTCGCGCGTCATCCCAAATCGGCGCTCTACGCCGATTTTGGCGACTTTTCCTTCTGGCGGGTGGACGTCGCGCGCTGCCATCTCAACGGCGGCTTCGCCAAAGCCGCCGCCTATGAGGGGGCGCAATTGCTGCTTGACGTTGCCGATGCGGCGGCGCTGGCGGAGGCCGAGGACAGCGCCCTCGCGCATATGAACGCCGACCATGCCGAGGCGCTGGCGCTCTATGCCGAGACGATCTGCGGCGCGACGAAGGGTCGCTGGCGGGCCAGCGGGATCGATCCCGAGGGCATGGATCTCGCCTGCGGTGACCAGACCGCGCGGCTGGTTTTTGACGCGCGCGTCACACATGCCGGGTCCCTCCGCACGTCCCTCGTCAGCCTTGCCGCGCAGGCAAGGGGCTGAAGGACAGGCACCGCTGTCATGGTGCACTGCGAGAGACAGAACGCGTTGGGCGATCTGGCGATCTGGCTCTTGCTCTGGAGCCCCGCGCGGAATAAAGGGTCGCATCACCGTATTTAAGTGCGGCCTCCCTCCGGGGCAGGCGGCTCCCGCGCAGATGCATCTGGAGAAGGCGATGAAACAGACCGGTATTTTCAATCCGTCGTTCACGGTCGAGAATTTCGGCTTCAAGAACCTCAACAGCGTCGCCTATAATCTCGAAGCGCCGATGCTGTATGAAGAGTCTCTCCGCCGCAGCGAAGCGGTGCTGGTTCCCGGCGGCGCCATCAATGCCGAGACGGGCATCCACACGGGCCGTTCGCCCAAGGACAAGCACACGGTCCGCGACGCCAACACCGAAAATGTCATCTGGTGGGAAAACAACAATTCCATCAGCCCTGAGCAGTTCGAGACGCTGCTGGCCGATTTCATCGCCCATGCTGAAGGCAAGGACCTGTTCGTTCAGGATCTCTTCGGCGGCGCCGATCCGGCCTTCCGCTGCAAGCCGCGCGTCATCTGCGAATTCGCCTGGCACTCGCTGTTCATCCGCAACCTGCTGATCCGCCCCAAACGCGAAGATCTCGCGAGCTATGTGGCGGATCTGACGATCATCGACCTGCCGACCTTCAAGAACGATCCCAAGCGCCATGGCGGCAAGTCGGAGACGATCGTCGCCATCGACTTCACGCGCAAGATCATGCTGATCGGCGGCACCAGCTATGCCGGCGAAATGAAGAAGTCGGTCTTCACCTATCTCAACTTCATCCTGCCCAAGCAGAATGTCATGCCGATGCATTGCTCGGCCAACGTCAGCAAGGACGGCGAAGTCGCGATCTTTTTCGGCCTGTCGGGCACCGGCAAGACGACGCTCTCGGCCGATCCCAACCGCATCCTCATCGGCGACGACGAGCATGGCTGGTCGAAGGAAGGCGTCTTTAATTTTGAGGGTGGCTGCTACGCCAAGGCGATCAAGCTGTCGCGCGAAGCCGAGCCCGAGATCTATTCGACGACCGAGCGTTTCGGCACGGTGATGGAGAACGTCGTTCTCGACCCGATCACCCGCCATCCCGATTTCGACGACGATTCGAAGACGGAAAACACCCGCATCGCCTATCCGCTCGACTTCATCTCGAACGCGTCGGAAACCGGCCGCGCCGGCCACCCCAAGAACGTCGTGATGCTGACCTGTGACGCCTTTGGCGTGCTGCCCCCGATCTCCAAGCTCGACCCGGCGCAGGCCATGTATCACTTCCTGTCGGGCTATACCGCCAAGGTGGCGGGCACTGAAAAGGGCGTGACCGAGCCGGAAGCGACCTTCTCGACCTGCTTTGGCCATCCCTTCCTGCCGTTGCACCCGTCCGAATATGGCAACCTGCTGCGCGAGCTGATCGCCAAGCATCACGCCGATTGCTGGCTGCTCAACACCGGCTGGACCGGTGGCAAGGAAGGCACCGGCCGCCGCATGCCGATCCGCGTGACACGCCGCCTGCTGACCGCAGCCCTCGACGGCTCGCTGTCGAAGGTCGAGTTCCGCACCGACCCCTATTTCGGTCTTGCGGTTCCGGTTTCGGTGCCCGGCGTCGAGCCGCATATTCTCGATCCGGTCAAGACCTGGGCGTCCAAGTCCGATTTCGTCGCCACCGCGAAGCACCTGCGCGAAATGTTCCGCAAGAATTTCGTGAATTTTGAAAGCCACGTCGACGAGAAGGTCCGCAAGGCCGCACCGACGTCGAAAATGGCTGCTGAGTAAGCTTTTTTGGTATCCACATATGAAAATGGCGGCTCATGTGGCCGCCATTTTTGTTTCGTCATTGCGAGGAGCGAAGCGACGAAGCAATCCATCTGATGGCTGCCGAGAGATGGATTGCTTCGCTGCGCTCGCAATGGCGAGGCTGAACAATCACCTTAAAAACAGCACAGACACCAGCAGGAACAGCGGGACCAGAATCGCCCCCGACCACAGCATGTAGCCGAAGAAGCTGGGCATCTTGACCCCGGCCCCGCGTGCGATGGCATAGACCATGAAATTGGGCGCGTTGCCAATATAGGTATTGGCGCCCATGTAGACTGCACCCAGCGAGACTGCCGCGAGGGTCTTGGACATGTTCGTCATCAGATGCGCGGCATCGCCGCCTGCCAGCTCGAAGAAGACGAGATAGGTCGGAGCATTGTCGAGGAAGGACGAGAGCAGGCCTGTCAGCCAGAAATAGGCGACATTGTCAGGCGCGCCATTGGGCTGTGTGACCAAGGCGACGAGTGGCGCAAAGGCGCCGGCTGCACCGGCGTTCAGCATCGCCATCACCGGCACGATGGTGATGAAAATCGCCGCGAACAGTTTGGCAACCTCGACGATTGGTCCCCATTCGAACCCGTTCTCTGCGCGGTCGACGTTCTTGGTCAGCGCCAGCGACGCGAAGGTCACGCCGATCATGATGGCTTCGCGCAGCACGTTCTGCACGTCCAGCTTTGTGCCCATGACGTCGATGGACAGGCCCGGCTTCCAGGCACCGCTCATCACGATGGCGGAAATGGCGACCGCAATCAGGGCAAGGTTCACGAGGCCGGTGACCGAAATCCGCGAATCCGGCGTCGGGTCCGGCGCGACGCGGCCCTCGCGCTTGTAGAGCCAGCTGTCGAGCGTGAAGAACAATACCAGCAGGAGCGAGGCCGCAAACAGCGTTTCCGGCCAGAGGTGAACCAGTGTCCAGCTGAAACTCACGCCGCGCAGAAAGCCCAGAAACAGCGGCGGATCGCCGATCGGCGTGAGGGACCCGCCGATATTGGCGACAAGAAAGATGAAGAACACGACGACATGCGCATTGTGCTTGCGGCCGTCATTGGCGCGCAGCAAGGGGCGGATGAGGACCATGGCCGCGCCGGTGGTGCCGATGATGCTGGCCATGATCGTGCCCAGCGCCAGCAGGCCGGTGTTGAGGGCGGGCGCGCCATGCAGGTTGCCGCGCAGGACGAGGCCGCCGGCGGCGGTGAACAAAGCCGTCAGCATCAGGATGAACGGAATATATTCGAGCGCCGCCGTGTGAAAGAGCACACGGGCGGTGGCGTCGAGGCCATAGATCGCCATCATGGGCGCGACGATGAGCGCGCCCCAGCCGGCGGAGATTTTCCCGTAATGATGATGCCAGATGTCGGGAAAGAGCAGCGGACCCAGTGCGATTGACAGCAGCATGCCGGCAAAGGGAATCGCCCAGAGCAGCGGCATTTTCGCGCCGTCGAGACCCTCCGCCGCAAGCGCGGGCGTGGTGAGGGCGAGGCCCCAAATCAGTGCAGCAGTGATCTTTTTCAAATCGAAACCTCCCCTTCGTCATTGCGAGGAGCGTGAGCTCCGCGGCAATCCATCTTCGGGCGGCTACCGCTAGATGGATTGCTTCGCTGCGCTCGCAATGACGAAGGGAACGATGGCGCGAAGCCGGAGCGCGATCAAGAGGCGCTAGTGCGCCTCATCCCAATTGAGCGCCGCCTTGGCCTCCACCTGCAGCGGCACGGCCAGCCGCAGCGCCGGGTGTGGCGCATCCTCCATCACGCGGCGCACGACGGGGATGGTCGCCGCGATCTCATTTTCGGGCACTTCGAAGACGAGTTCGTCATGCACCTGCAGCAGCATCTGTGCGGAGAGTTTGGCTTCGGCGAGCGCGTCATCCATGCGCACCATGGCGCGGCGGATGATGTCGGAGGCCGAGCCCTGGATCGGCGCATTGATCGCCGCGCGCTCGTTGAAGGCGCGCTCGGAGGGGTTGGAGGCGTTGATGCGCGGATAATGGCATTTGCGCCCGAAAATGGTCGTCACCAGCCC
>CAIWVR010000086.1 GCA_903916165.1 uncultured Hyphomicrobiales bacterium
CGGCGAGCGCCGCGAACTCGTGGAACATGCGGCCAATAATGCGCGCGAGACGATGGGCCGCAAGCTTGCCGAGACCTCCGCGCAGCAGAAAATGCTGGAGGCGCTCGCCACCGCCTTCGGGATCGAGAGGAAGCTGCGCCGGGTCGAGGTCTATGACAATTCGCACATTATGGGCACGAATGCGGTCGGCGGCATGGTGGTCGCAGGCCCGCAGGGCTTTATGAAAAGCCATTATCGCACCTTCAACATCAAGTCCGAGGAGCTGACGCCCGGTGACGATTACGGGATGATGCGCGAAGTGCTGCGCCGTCGCTTTGCCCGCCTGGTCAAGGACGAGGGCGCCGCCGTCCCGGCAAGCCCGCCGCCCGAGGACGAGGGCGCGCCCTCCGAGGCGTTTCCGTCGCGGCCCGATCTCATTCTGATTGATGGCGGGCGCGGCCAGTTCGAGGCCGCCCGGACAATTCTCGGCGAACTGGGGGTCGAGGGCGTCGAGATTGCCTCCATCGCCAAGGGGCCCGACCGCAATGCGGGTCGGGAATCCTTCTTCCTGCCCGGCAGGGAGCCGTTCCGCCTGCCGCCGCGCGATCCGGCGCTTTATTTTGTCCAGCGTCTGCGTGACGAGGCGCACCGCTTTGCCATCGGCACGCACCGGGCGCGTCGCAAGAAGGATTTCACCAAAAGCCCGCTCGACGAGATCGCTGGCATCGGTCCCGCCCGCAAGCGCGCGCTGCTGCATGCCTTCGGCACCGCCAAGGCCATTGCCCGCGCCGGATTGGGCGATCTGGAGAAGACGCCCGGCATCAATGCCGCCACGGCTCGGCTGGTGTATGATTTTTTCCATGACAAGGGGTAGCTCGTCATTGCGAGGAGCGAAGCGACGCGGCAATCCATTTCCGCCTCATGCCGGGCCTCTGGATGGCGCACGCTTTGCTCGCAAAGACGGCTCAGAACAGAAACTTGTGCTTCCGCCTATTGACGAAGAGGCACCGGGGCTGTTTCCCTTCCACCCGATGAACATGACATTTTTCAAGCGTGGCGGGACATGGAGCCTGCCGAACATTCTCACCTACGGACGGCTGGTCGCTGTGCCCGTTGTCGTGTCTCTCCTGTTCTGGCCCGACCTGCATTGGGTGCGCTGGACGGCGCTGGGCATCTTTGCCGCTGCAGCCATCACAGATTTCTTTGACGGCTATCTGGCGCGGGCCTGGGAGCAGCAATCCTCGCTCGGGCGCATGCTCGACCCTATCGCGGACAAGCTGCTGGTCGCCTCCTGCCTGCTGATGCTGACCGCAATCCAGACCATCAACAGCTGGTCGATCTGGGCGGCCATCGTCATTTTGTGTCGCGAGATGCTGGTGTCGGGCCTGCGGGAATATCTCGCAGAGCTGCGTGTCTCGTTGCCGGTCACGCGCGTCGCCAAATACAAGACGACGCTGCAGCTCGTGGCGCTGGGGTTTCTCATCGCCGGGCCGGCCGGTGAAACCGTGCTGCCAGGCACGCAAATGATCGGACTGACGCTGCTTTGGACGGCCGCCCTCCTGACGCTTTATACAGGATGGGATTATATGAGATCAGGTCTGAAACACGTCGAGTGAGGCTGCCATGAAAGCCGTCTATTTCGCCTGGGTGCGCGAGCGCGTCGGCAAGGCTGACGAAGAGATCGCTCCGCCTGGTTCTGTCGTAACAGTCGGCGACCTTCTTGCGTGGCTTGGCCAGCAGGGTGAGGAATATGAGCATGCTTTCGGCAATGCCAAAGTGATCCGCGTCGCCATCGACCAGACGCATGTGAAGCATGATACGCCGATTTCCGGCGCGCGAGAGATCGCCTTTTTCCCGCCGATGACGGGGGGCTGAATGCAAAAGATCCGCATCCAGCGGGAGGATTTTGATCCGCAGGCGGAAGCCGATGCGCTGACGGCTGGGCGAACGGATGTCGGTGCTGTCGTCACCTTCACCGGCCTGTGCCGCGACGAGGGCGGCGTTCTGGCGATCCTGGAGCTCGAACATTATCCGGGCATGGCGGAGAAGGAGCTGGAGCGCATCGCGCAGGAGGCACGCTCACGCTGGCCCGTGCAGGGCGTCGTGCTGCTGCATCGCTTCGGGAAGATCGCGCCGGGCGAGCGCATCGTCATGGTGGCGGTCAGCGCGCTTCACCGCAGTGAGGCCTTTTGCGCGGCCGAATTCCTGATGGATTTCCTGAAGACCAATGCTCCGTTCTGGAAGCGCCAGCATCTGGGCGACGGGACATTGGGCGGCTGGGTCGAGGCCAAGAGCGCCGACGACGCGGCTGCGGAGCGGTGGACGACGTAGTGTCTTCGTCATTGCGAGCGAAGCGAAGCAATCCATCTAAATAGCTGCCATCAGATGGATTGCCGCGTCGCTTCGCTCCTCGCAAGGACGAGAATGAATGTTACGCCGCGCCGTTCACCAGCGCCGTATAATCTTCCATCAACTGACGTGAGATCGCCCCGGGCGTGAAATTATAGGGGCCGACCTGCGAGACCGGTGTTACTTCCGCGCCTGTGCCGCAGATGAAACATTCCTGCAGGCTCGCCAGTTCGTCAGGCATGATGCGCCGTTCGATCACCTCGATGCCGCGCTGTTTGGCGAGACCGATGACCGTGCGGCGCGTAATGCCGTCGAGGAAGCAGTCGGCGATCGGCGTATGGATCGCACCATCCTTCACGAAGAGCACATTGGCGCCGGTGCATTCGGCGACGCGGCCCTGCCAGTCGAGCATCAGCGCGTCGGCAAAGCCCTTGCGCTCGGCACGGTGCTTGCTGATCGTGCAGATCATGTAAAGGCCCGCGGCCTTCGAATGACACGGCGCACACATCGGGTCGGGACGGCGGTAGTCGGCAATGTCGAGCTTGATGCCCTTCATCTTCTCGTTGACATCGAACATGCTCGGCCAGTCCCAGACCGCAATCGCGACATTGATCGTCGCGTGCTGGGCGGCGACCGCCATCATCTCGCTGCCGCGCCAGGCGACCGGGCGCACGTAGCAGCTCTTGAAGCCGTTTGCCTCGACGGTCAGGCGCTTGGCCGCATCGAGTTCGGCCACCGAATAGGGGATGTCGAAATCGAGCACTTCGGCGGAGGCGCGAAAACGCTCGGAATGTTCGGTGATCTTGAAGATCGAACCATTATAGGCGCGCTCGCCCTCGAACACGCAGGACGCGTAATGCAGCCCGTGTGAGAGGACGTGAAGCTTCGCATCCTGCCAGGGCACAAGAGCGCCGTTCATCCAGATGAAACCATCACGCTGGTCGAAGGGCAAAACTGACATAGGCTCGCTCCTGGCACGAGAGCCGTCGCGCCTTGTGCGCGGCAGGACCGGGGCTTCCCCGGTCGCTCTCAATTTTCATTCAAGATGACCGCATTCCGGTCCGAAAAGCGGGTCTTGACGCGTATCAATCAACCTGAAATATGTCAATATGGCTGACGTAAAAGGGATACCCCAAGGGATGCCCATGGATCAGGCCGTCAAGGTGAATACGCCCCTACGCAGGCCCGACCGGCGTGAGGTTATGACCCCCGCGCCGATGTTCGACCTGATCGAACTGTTCTTTTTCGCCTATCGGGATTTCGTCGGCGATGCCGACCGCCTGCTGGAGGACATTGGCTTCGGGCGCGCGCATCATCGCGTGTTGCATTTCGTCAACCGCCACCCCGGCCTGATGATCGCCGGGCTTCTGGAGATCCTCGGCATCACCAAGCAAAGCCTCAACCGGGTGTTGAAGGAACTGCTCGACAGTGGCTATGTGGAGGCTCGGCCCGGCGTCAGTGATCGCCGCCAGCGTCTGCTTTATCCCACACCCAAGGGCCGACGGCTGACGATGGACCTGTCCGACCTGCAAAGCCGCCGGTTCGAGCGCGCTCTGGGTGAATTGCCGGACGGCGCGCGTGCGAAAGCGGTCGACTTTCTGTTTGCAATGATCGAGCCTTCGGAACGCGAACGCGTGGCCTCTCTCGTCTGGAGCGAGGGACGCAGCGGGACCAAGGCCGAGGCCGAGCGATGAACGAAGCAGCCCCTTCTCCTTCTCCCCCGCCCGTCCCGCCTCTGGCCGACGATGCGCCCCATCTTCTGGTCGTCGACGACGACCGGCGCATTCGCATGCTGATTTCGCGTTATCTCACGGGTCAGGGTTATCGCGTGACCACTGCTGGCACCGCCGCGGAAGCCCGCATACGCCTGCGCTCCCTGCATTTCGACCTCATCATTCTGGACGTCATGATGCCTGGCGAAAGCGGCATCGAATTTGCCGCATGGTTGCGCGAGGATTCCGACGTGCCGATCCTGATGCTCACCGCGCGTACCGAGACGGACGATCGGGTGCGCGGGCTGGAGGTCGGTGCCGATGATTATCTGGCAAAGCCCTTCGAGCCGAAAGAATTGTCGCTGCGCATCGCCTCGATCCTGCGGCGGACGGCTGCGCGCGTCGAGGTGCCGGTCGTCGCAATGGTGCCGAGCGTTCGCTTCGGCACCTTCAGTTTCAATCTGGAGCGCGGCGAATTGCGACAGGGCGAAGAGAGCCTCCGCCTGACCGATCGCGAGCGTTTCATGCTGCGCCTGCTGGCCAATGCGGCCGGTGAACCGGTGTCGCGCGAAACGCTGGCGGGTGAGGGCGGTGCCAATAACGAGCGCACGGTCGACGTGCAGATCAACCGCCTGCGCCGCAAGATCGAGATCGATCCGACCAATCCGATGCATCTGCAGACGGCGCGTGGCGCAGGCTACCGCCTGTTGCTCGACAGGTGAGGCGCATGCGATGAGCCTGTCCTTTTTCCCAGCCTATTTCGAGCGCCCGCGTGCGGCCTGGCGCAATTTCGCGCGGCGCATGGCCGAATATATGCCCAAGGGGCTTTATGCACGCTCGCTGCTGATCGTCATCGTGCCGATGGTCGTGCTGCAATCGGCCATCGCCTATTTCTTCATGGAGCGTCACTGGCAATTGGTGACCCTCCGCCTGTCGACGGCGTTGGTGCAGGACATTGCCTCTGTCGCCGATCTCTACCGCGCCAATCCTTCGCCCGACAATGTCGCGCTGTTGCAGAAGATCGCCTCGCAGCGACTGGGTCTCGACGTCCAGTTCCTGCCCAAGGAGCCGCTGCCGCCGACGTTGCCGAAGCCGTTCTTCTCGATCCTCGACGCGGCGCTGTCGCGCGAGATTTCCACGCAGCTTCGGCGGCCCTTCTGGGTCGATACGGTGGGGCGCTCCAGCCTCCTGGAAATCCGCATACAGCTGGAAGATTCGATGATGCGCGTGGTGGCGAACCGCAATGCCGCCTATGCCTCGAACTCGCATATTTTCCTCGTCTGGATGCTTGGGACATCGCTGGTTCTTCTCGCCGTCTCCGTCGCGTTCCTGCGCAACCAGATCCGGCCGATCCTGCGGCTTGCGCAGGCAGCGCAGGATTTTGGCAAGGGACGCGATGCGGAATGGCGCCCGCAGGGCGCGCGCGAAGTGCGGCAGGCGGGTTACGCCTTCATGGAAATGAAGCGCCGTGTCGAGCGCGCAATGGAGCAGCGCACCGCCATGCTCAATGGCGTCAGTCATGATCTGCGCACGGTCCTGACGCGCTTCAAACTGTCGCTGGCCCTGCTTGGAGAAGGCCCCGAATTCGAGGCCATGCAGAACGACATCGAAGAGATGCAGCGCATGCTGGAGGCCTATCTCGCCTTCGCACGCGGCGATGCGGGCGAGGCAGCCTCGGCCACCGACATGCGCGCATTGCTGGAAGAGCTGAAGGCCGATTCTGAGCGGCAGGGACATCCCGCGCAGATCGAAGTGTCCGGCGAGAGCACCGTCATCGTGCGGCCGGACGCTTTCAAGAGGTGCTTGGGAAATCTGGTTTCCAACGCGCTGCGCTATGGCGACCGGATCGAGATCAGCGCGGCCTGTGACAGGCGGTTCCTGACCGTGCATGTCGATGACGATGGTCCGGGCATTCCGGCGCAGGAGCGCGAGGATGTGTTCCGCCCCTTCTACCAGCGCGACGAGGCCCGCACGCTGGAGGAGGGGTTTGGAACCGGCCTCGGCCTTGCCATCGCGCGCGACATCGCCCGTTCCCATGGCGGCGACATCCAGCTCGGGCAAAGCCCGCTCGGCGGCTTGCGCGCGACGGTGCGTGTGCCGGTCTAGGCTTTGCGCGGTCGCAGCAACAGGTCGTCATCGTGAGGGGCGACCGATATGCCTCACATCGTGTGCGTGCGGCGTTCTTCCGGGTCGAGCGGTCCCGTGTCATCCCAGCCAGTGCTGGCGCGCGGCGCGCGGGGTGTGCGGGCGCGGTTGAACAGCGTGCGCGCAAGGGAGCGCAACGGAGACGCGAAGCGGTTCATGTCCTCGACGCGGGCGACCAGCATTTCACCGCGCGTCAATTCGCGGTCGAGCGCGGCCATCGTGCGTGCACAGGCCGGGTCCTCGTCATTGCACCAAACGTCGAGAATGCGGGTCCAGGCCAGCACGAGGCCCTGCAGCTTGACCGCCCCGACGGCACCTTCCGACGAAATATCGGCGGCTTCCAGCATGAAGCGCATCGAATTCAGCGCGACCTGGTTCAGCGCCGCGGCGGAGAGGGGATCGCGCTTCGCCCAGGCCATGATCGCGCGCACCGCCTCGCGGTGGGGTGCCATGGCGTCCAGCCGCCGCATCAACACATCGAACAACCGCTCTTTCGCGGGCTCTGCCATGAGATCATGTGCCGTCCCGTCAAGCACCTGCTTGTCGATCATGCGCGACCAGGCGCCAAGCACAGCACCCTTGGAGGGGAAGGAGTCACGAAATTGCGACAGCGTCACGCCCGCACGCGTTGCGACATCCGAAATCGAGACATCTTCCCAGCGCCGCTCGGCGGCGAGCGCGACCAGCGCTTCGACGATGGCGGCGCGTTTGTCGGCGGGCGCCGCCGTCGCGCTTTGCGGGTGGTCGGGGCCGGAAGCGCCCGGATGAGCCCCGGCTTCTGCAGGGGACGTCAACGGGTCGGACTTGAATGGGTCGGCGCTGTGATTGACATCGGCCATGGCGGCGTCCTCGTCTGGTCTGACCCCAACAGGTCTCATCCACCTATCTAGGCCGCCTCGACGGTTCGTCCAAGGGGCGATGAGGCAGGCGGCGCGTCAACCAGACAATTCACCGGCGCGGTGCAGCGCGGCTGCGACAGCATTACGCATCAAGGGCTCGAGGCCCTCGGCCCCCATCAGCACCGAAAGGGCCGCTGCGGTTGTGCCGCCGGGCGAGGTGACGTTCTCGCGCAGCTTTCCTGGCGCAACATCTGCCGATTGGCGCATCAATTCCCCGGAGCCCTCGACTGTCGCGCGTGCCAGCCGGAGGCTGAGGTCGGCGGGCAGACCCGCCGCTTCACCCGCTTTCGCCAGGCATTCGGTCAGATAGAAAATATAGGCCGGTCCAGAGCCCGAGACGGCGGTGACAGCGTCGATCAGGCTCTCATTGTCGAGCCATTCCACGGTGCCGACCGCGCCGAGCAGGGCGTCGGTCATGTCGCGTTGACGGGGCGTGACGGTCTCGCTGGCGGCAACGCCGGTGATGCCGCGCCCGATGGCGGCTGGCGTGTTGGGCATGGCGCGCACAATGGCCCCCGCCAGTGGCAGGCGCGCGGCAACATCTGCGATGCGCTTGCCGGCGAGGATGGAGATGACCAGCGTACCCGGTCCGGTGAGCGGTGCCAGCGACGGTGCCGCGCTGTCGAGCATCTGTGGCTTCACCGCAAGGATCAGCACCTCGGCGGGCTGCAAACACGCGCCCGCAGGGTTGAGCGCAATGCCTTGGCTGACGCACAGGGCTGTGAGCTCAGGGCAGGGCACCGGTTCGAGGATCGTGATGGCATCGCCGCGCAGGCCCATGGCGAGCCAGCCCGACAGCATGGCCGATCCCATGCGTCCTGCGCCAACCAGGGTGAGCGACGCAGGCAGCGCCTTCATCTTTTGCGACATCAGGCTTCGCCGACGGTCTCGAACATGGCCGATTCCAGCGCCTCGCGCGCAGTCTTGCCCGCCCACATCACGAACTGGAAGGACTGATAATAACGCTCGCAGGCGGTGACCGCTGCATTCAGCACGGCTTCGCATTGTTGCGGTGTCGGCTCGGCACCGCCTGACAGGATGATGGCGTGGCGGAAAATGACCACGTTTTCAGATTCCCACAGGCCGAAATGGCCGACCCAGAGCTGCTCGTTGATCAGCGACACCAGCGCGTGGACCTCAGAGCGGCGACGCTCGGCGATCTTGACGTCAAAGGCGCAGGCGACGTGCAGGGATTCGACCATCGGCAGCCAGGTGAAGGCGACATGATAGTCGGTCCAGCCGCCGCCGACCGAAATCGAGATTTCATCATCGTCCTCGCGGTCGAAATGCCAGTCGTTGACGGAGGCAATGCGCTCAACCACATCGACCGGATGTTCGGTGCGTTCGAGTTCGACATGCATGGATGACATAGGCGAATGCCTTGGGACCAAAAGGGGCAGAACGCGGTGTGACTCTCAACAAAAACGCGAGTGCGCAACCCGGACCGAGGCCTGCTTGACTCTCTGTCGAGGCCCAAGCGAATCACTTGCAACTCTGAATATACGCAACTCAGTCGCGACGCCTAGTGGCCGCATCTGATGAGCTGCAAGGTCTTGGATTCGTGGCGTTTCGTCTATCGTGTCCGTGCGCGTGTCCACAGATGATCCAGATGTGCACGTGAGTCAGAATGTCGCGTGTTGCGCAAAAGACTCACATGGCCGGGTCGACGCCGGCATCGTCTTGCACATCGTTGCCGAGTTTCGCTTCGAGCGCGGCGATACGCGCCTGCAGCCGGTCATTCTCATCGCGCGCGAGGATCGCCATGTCGCGCACTGCTTCGAATTCCTCACGTGTGACGACGTCCATCGTCGACAGCAGACGCTCCAGCTGTGTGCGCATGACGGTTTCCGCTTCGCGCTTCACGCCCTGGGCCAGTCCGGCAGCGTCTGTCATCAGACGGGCCATATCGTCGAGGATGCGATTGTGGGTCTGGGGCATGGCAGAACTCTCCTTGGGGACGCGCGTTTGTCGCGCCTCGGGTGGCTTTGCGCAAGGGGCGGAGCCCGGGTGGGACCAGCCGCCGGTCAAGCATCGCCTTGACGCTTTCCGCGCCCTGGCGCATCTGGTTTGTATTCTGACACGCCATGTGAAGACGCAATGCCTTTTTTCGTCCTGCCCTATCCGGTGATCGATCCGGTTCTCGTGAATATCGGACCGCTCCCGATCCGCTGGTACGCGCTTGCCTATATCGCCGGCCTGATCGGCGGCTGGTGGCTGGCGCGGCGCATCGTCGTTCAGGTCAAGGCCTGGGGCGCGCGAGCCCGGCCAGAGCCTGAAAGTCTCGACGACATGCTGGTCTATGCCGCGCTGGGTGTCGTGCTGGGCGGACGCCTCGGCTATGTGCTGTTCTACAATCCGGCCTTCTTCCTCGCCCATCCCGCGTCCATTCCCGCGGTCTGGGAGGGCGGCATGTCCTTCCATGGCGGCCTGGTCGGCGCGACGCTCGGGCTGTGGCTGTTTGCGCGGCGCGTGAAGGCCCCGTTCCTGTCGGTGTTCGATCTCACCGCCTGCGTGACGCCAATCGGTATTTTCTTTGGACGTCTCGCCAATTTCATCAAGCCGGAATTGTGGGGCCGCCCCACCGACGTCGACTGGGCGATGGTGTTTCCCGATGTCGCGGCAGGCCCATTTCCGCGTCACCCGAGCCAGCTTTATGAGGCGGGGCTGGAAGGTATTGTGCTTTTCCTCGTGCTGCTGGTTGCGCGCCGCATGGGTGCCTTGCGGCGGCCCGGACTGGCGACGGGGATTTTCGCCATCGGCTACGGCGTCGCGCGCATCATCTGCGAATTCTTTCGCGAGCCTGATGCGCAGCTGGGCTTTCTGTTTGGCGGAGCCACCATGGGCATGTTGTTGTCCTTGCCGCTGATTGCTGCGGGCGTGGGCTTTCTCGTGCATGCCCTGCGTCGCCGCGCGAGTGTAGCGTCATGAGCGCGCTGGGAAAGATCTTGCGCGAGTCAATCGCGCATGACGGGCCGATGCCGCTCGATACGTTCATGGCGGTGGCGCTCGGCCATACGCGCCATGGCTATTACATGACGCGAGATCCATTCGGCGCTGCGGGAGATTTCATCACCGCGCCCGAAATCTCGCAGATGTTTGGCGAGCTGATCGGCCTCTGGGCGGTGGAGACCTGGGCGCTGCTGGGTGGCCCGTCGCGCGTGTCTCTTGTCGAGCTCGGGCCGGGTCGCGGCACATTGATGCGCGACCTGTTGCGTGCCGCGCGCGTGTCGAACGAATTCTGCGCGGCGCTTGAGGTGCATCTCGTCGAGACGAGCCCGGTCCTGACGCAGGCGCAAAAAGAACAGCTGGCGCAGGCGGCGGTCTCGGTGACGTGGCACACGTCCATCGACAGCCTGCCCGACGGGCCGGCGATCTTCATCGCCAATGAATTCTTCGACGCGCTCCCCGTGCGCCATTATGTGAAGACAGCTGAGGGCTGGCGCCAGCGGCTCGTCGGGCTCGACGCGAACGGCGCGCTGTCCTTCGGTCTGGCGAGCGAGGCGGAGGCTCTCATCACCGCCGAGGCGCAAGACGGCTCGATTCTCGAACTCAGTCCGGTGTCGCAATTGCTGATGACGCAGATCGCGCGGCGAATGGCGCAAGGGCAATCGGCGGCGCTGGTGATTGATTACGGCCATGTCGAAACGGGTTTTGGTGAAACGCTGCAAGCCTTGAGCCAGCATCGTCGCGTCGACCCCCTGGCGGAGCCGGGCGAAGCCGATCTCACGGCGCATGTCGATTTCGCCGCGCTCGCACGCGCTGCCTCTGCAGCGGGCGCGCAGCCGTTCGGGCCTGTGACACAGGGCGAATTCCTCATGCGGCTCGGCCTTGCTCAGCGCGCGCAGGCCCTGAAGCGCAAGGCGACTGACGCGCAGGCGCTCGACATTGATCTTGCGGTGGCGCGTCTGGCAACAGAGCGCGTCGGGGCGGCTCCGGGCATGGGGCGGCTCTTCAAGGCGCTCGCCATCGCCCCGCTTGACGCGCCGATCCTGCCGGGTTTTCTGAGGAACACGACACCATGAGCGCGCCGTCGCTGGAATGCGATCTGCTCGTGGAGGACGGCGTTTCTCATGGCTTTTTCACACGGCAGGGGGGCACCTCGAGCGGTGTTTATGCCAGCCTCAATGGCGGGCGCGGATCGCGTGACGCGCCGTCTGCCGTGGTGCAAAATCTCGCGCTGATGGCGCAGACGCTGGGTGTTGCGCCCGATCATCTGCTCGTCCCCTATCTCACGCATTCTCCCGATTGTCTCATCGTCGACAAGCCCTTCGGGGCCGATCGCCCGCGCTGCGACGCGCTGGTGACGAAGACGCGCGGGCTGGCGCTGGGCGTCACAGGAGCCGATTGCGGCATCCTGCTGTTCAGCGATCCCGGTGCTGGCGTCATCGGCGCCGCACATGCAGGCTGGAAAGGCGCCTTCACGGGCGTGCTGGAATCGACCTTGCAGACAATGGAGGAGGCGGGTGCCTCACGCCCCGCGATCCGCGTGGTTCTGGGGCCGACGATTGCCAGGGAATCTTATGAAGTCGGCACCGAATTTCGAGATCGGTTCCTTGCACAGAACGCCAGAAATATCCTGTTTTTCGACGCATCCGTGAAGAAGGGCCACTTCATGTTCGACTTGCCAGCCTATATCGGCGCGAAACTCGCGGCGGAGGGTGTTGGCGAGTTCCGCAATCTCGGGCTCGACACTTACGCGGATGAGGAGCGGTTCTATTCCTACCGCCGCAGCGTTCACCGTGGCGAACCCGATTACGGACGTCTGGTGGCGGCCATCGCACTGGTGTGAGGGGCGCGCTACAGCGGTCTTGCGACAAACATCATGCGCGACTGGTTGTGGCCAATGTTGGTCGACGACCGCTCGGCCCGATACAGATGCGCGGCAAACAAGGTTTCGATGTCTTCTTCCGCATAGCGGGTCAGGCCGATTTCGTGGCGCAGCTTGCGGTATTCTGAAAACATCGTCGCGGCGAGCCCGGTCAGTGCCGTCAGCAGAAATCCGCCCCGCGTTGCAAAACCGAGCAGGGCGCGTGTGTCGTCGATGAAATTGGCGGTTTCGGGGATCACATCTGCGACGACCAGCATGCCAGTCGTCTTCAGCTTGCGCCGCGCCAGATCGAGCAGAGCCTCGAATTCCTTGTGCGTCAGATATTGGATGACGGAATTGGCGACGAACACATCAAGCGAGTGATCGGTCATCGCCTCGAGAGCTTCCGTTGACAGCACGACGATCCTGTCGTTGCGCCCGAAGCGCAGCCGCAGGCGTGCCTGAACGTTGGGGGCAGAATCGTAAAGGTAGAGCATGGCGCAGCGACGTGCGACCAGCTCGGCGCTTTCCGCTTCGCCACAGCCGTAATCCACCACGCAGGCGTCCGCAGATGGGATGAGGGCCGCAATGTCCTTGGCGATCCGATCATAATGAAGCGTGCGATGCCGCTCGTTCACGTAGATCGAATGCGTACCGTTCCAGAATTCCCGCCAGTTCATTTCCGTCCTGCGTGCTTCCTTGCAGCCTGTCTAGCATGACTGGGATAGGAAGTCGCCTGCATCGCGCGGGTTTGAACGTGGCCTTGCCGATCAGGCCTTTGGCTGGGCTGAACGATGGCTTTCCATCAGTTCCACGAAGCGGCGGAACAGATAATGGCTGTCGCACGGTCCCGGTGAAGCTTCCGGGTGGTACTGCACGGAAAAAGCCGGACGGTCGGTCAGCGCCAGGCCGCAATTGGAGCCGTCAAAGAGCGAGCGATGCGTCTCGACCGCATGGGCGGGAAGCGATTGCGGGTCGACCGCAAAGCCGTGGTTCATTGAAACGATCTCGACCTTGTTGGTCGTGAAATCCTTCACCGGATGGTTTGCGCCATGATGGCCCTGATGCATTTTCTGCGTCTTGGCACCAACCGCCAGCGCCAGCATCTGGTGGCCGAGGCAGATGCCGAAGGTCGGCACCCTCAAGTCGAGCAATTTCCGGATCACGGGCACGGCATATTTGCCAGTTTCCGCCGGATCGCCAGGGCCGTTCGAGAGAAACACGCCATCGGGTGCCATCGCCATAATGTCTTCGGCGCTGGTCGTGGCGGGCACGACCGTGACTTCGCAGCCGGCGTCGGCGAGCAGGCGCAGGATGTTGCGCTTCACGCCGTAGTCGATGGCCACGACCTTGAACTTGGCATTGGTCATCTCCCCATAGCCTTCGCCAAGCTTCCAGACGGTTTCCTTCCACACGTAGCTTTGCGAAGCGGTGACGCCGGGCACGAGGTCCATCCCGTCAATGCCGGGCCAGGCCGCAGCTTCTTTCTTCAGGGCTTCAACATCGAACTTGCCATCCGGCGCAAAGGCAATCACGGCATTGGGCATGCCCTTCTCGCGGATGAGCGCCGTCAGGGCGCGCGTGTCGAGGCCGCACATGCCGATCATGTTGCGGGCTTTCAGCCATTGATCGAAATGGCGGGTGGCGCGATGATTGGCAGGCTCGGTGACATGGGCGTGGACGATGACGCCGCGAATGCCGGAGGCGGCAGCCATGTTGACCGTCTCTATATCTTCCTCATTCGTGCCGACATTGCCGATATGGGGAAAGGTGAAGGTGACGATCTGGCCGGAATAGGACGGGTCGGTGAGGATTTCCTCATAGCCCGTGATCGCGGTGTTGAAGCAGACTTCGCCGACGGAATGGCCCGTCGCCCCAAGGCCGAAGCCTTCGATCATTGTGCCGTCCGCCAGCACCAGAAGGGCGGTCGGGACGGGGATCTGCCAGCCTTGCGATCTGGCCGGGATTGCGGCTTGGTCTTGAACGGTCGTGGTCATGGCTCTACACCGTCTTTCGCGCGTTCGGCCGCGGCGCCAGGAAGGTGCAGGCGCGGACGACGGCAAGTCATCGAGGATCAGGGCTTGTCGCGCTACCCTATAAAGGGCGCGAGCTTCGGGCGGAAGCTAGGTGAGGGCACCGCTCGCGTCAACCCTGTGGGATAATCCGAAGCCCGAGCGGTTTCAGACATTTAGCAATGCCAGGCCGAGCGCTCTGGCGAAGGAGTTCAAAATCATGTCCCTGCGCGAGCGTTTCACGACCATGATGAAAGAGTCGATGAAGTCCGGCGACAAGCCGCGCCTGGCCACTGTGCGCATGGTGCAGGCGGCCTTGAAGGACAAGGACATCGAGGCCCGGGGCCTGGGCAAGACCATCGGCGAGGAGGATATTCTGGCCCTCCTGCAAAAAATGGTGAAGAGCCGCCAGGAATCGCTCACCATGTATGAGCAGGCCGGCCGCGAGGATCTGGCGTCGCAGGAGCGTGGCGAGATCGCCGTGATTCATGAGTTCCTGCCCACCCAGATGGGTGAGGACGAGGTCAAGGCCGCCATTGCCGCCGCTGTCAGCGAAACCGGTGCCGTCGCCATGAAGGATATGGGCAAGGTCGTCGCCGCGCTGAAGGCCAGATATGCGGGCCAGATGGATTTCGCCAAGGCCAGCGCCCTGGTCAAGGCCGCCCTCAACGGCTGATCGGCCCCTCTTCGGGCGGCGGGATTTTTGTGCTAGTCTCGCCGCCATGAATTTTCGAGCGACAACACGCGCCGCCGAAGGGCTGCCCCGCCGCGCTTTCACCGTCGAAGAGGTGGAGCGGATGGTGGAGGTCGGCCTGATCGAGGAAGACGAACGCCTCGAACTTCTGGGCGGGGAGCTCGTGCCGATGTCGCCGAAAGGGTATTTTCACGAGAGGGTGAAGCTGGCCCTCAACGAATTTCTTGTCCGAAAGTGCCCGGATCGCTTCCGCGTCATCCCGGAAACCACCTTCCGCCTGTCCGACGACACATTCATCGAGCCGGACTTTCTCGTTTTTCCGGCTTCGGTCTCCCTTCGAGACCTGAAGGGCCCTGACGCTGTGCTCGCCATAGAAGTCGCAGATTCCAGCCTTGGCTACGATCTTGGCCGCAAGCCGCGGATCTACACACAATTCGTGATCCCGGAGCTGTGGGTCATCGACGCGAAGAAGCTCGTCACCCATGTGCATCGCGACCCCACGGCAGAGGGCTATGCGGAGGTGACCGTCCACGAATCCGACGCGCTGCTGGCGCCCTTGATGGTCCCGGAATTGGCGGTGCGGCTCGGGTCGCTCGATCTCGGACCCTGACGTCTATTCAAAAATCTGTGGATAGCGGGCGCAAGCGGCGCATTTCCGGAAGACCGGCGCTTTCCCCCTGTATCTGAAACACATGCGCTTCACGTCGACATTTCTGGACGAGATCAAGGCCCGGTTGTCCGTGTCCGAGGTCGTGCGCCGCCGCGTCAAATTGCAGAAGGCCGGGCGCGAATGGAAGGGCCTGTCGCCTTTCAACCAGGAAAAGTCACCGTCCTTCTTCGTCAATGACCAGAAAATGGCGTGGTTTGACTTCTCCTCGGGCCGGAACGGCAATGTCTTCGACTTCGTCATGGAGACGGAGGGCCTGAGTTTTCCGGAAGCCGTCGAGCGGCTGGCGGCCGAAGCCGGGCTCGCGCTGCCCACCGAAAGCCCGGAGACACGCGAGCGCGAGCGCCAGCGCGCCTCGCTGCAGGACGTGCTCGACATGGCGGCGCAATTTTTTGAGCACCAATTGCAGGCGCAGGCCGGCGCACGGGCGCGCGGCTATCTGGCCGATCGCGGGCTTGGTCCTGCGGCGCAGAAGCAGTTCCGGATCGGCTATTCACCCAACGAGAAATTCGCGCTGCGCGATCATCTGGCGGGCAGGGGCGCCAGCCGGGACCAGATGATCGAGTCCGGGCTGCTTGTGCATGGCGATGACATTGCCGTGCCCTACGACCGGTTCCGCGACCGCGTGATGTTCCCGATCTGCGACCGGTCCGGCAAGGTGATCGCCTTCGGCGGGCGCGCGCTCGACAAGGACGTCAGCGCCAAATACCTGAACTCACCCGAGACGCCGCTCTTTCACAAGGGCGCGGTCGTCTACAACCACCACAATGCCCGCAAGGCGGCGCATGAGCGTGGCGGGGTTATCGCAGTCGAGGGCTATGTCGACGTCATTTCGATGAGCGTCGCCGGTTTTCCCCAGGTCGTGGCTCCGCTTGGCACCGCGCTCACCCCTGACCAGTGCGAATTGCTCTGGCGGATGGCCGAAGAACCGGTGCTGTGTTTTGATGGCGACAAGGCTGGCCGCAAGGCCGCCTACCGGGCCATCGACACGGCGCTGCCGCTGATCGGGCCGGGCAAGAGTCTTCGCTTTGCCTTCCTGCCGGATGGGCAGGACCCTGACGATCTCGCCCGCAGTGGCGGCCATCAGGCCATTTCTGATGTGCTGGCAGCCGCCAAGCCCCTGGTCGATGTGCTCTGGACGCGCGAGACCGAGGCGACGCCGCTCGACACGCCCGAGCGCCGCGCCGCGCTGGAGCGGCGGCTGTCCGACCTGATGAATGGCATCCGCGACGAGACGCTGCGCCGCTATTACCGGGACGACATCCGGGCGCGCCTCGATGTCTTGTCCGGCCGCGCGCCCGGTGGAGCTGGGGGGTACCAGCGCGGCACCGGCGCACAGCGACGGATGCAGACGGGCGGGCGCTTCCAGCGTGGCGGGTTCCAGCCGCCGCCCTCCTATACCGCCTCGCCCCCGACCCTGAGCGCCAGCCTGACCCGCAGCCGGATGTTTTCCGGCTCGGGAGGGGTGCCCCGCCGCGAGGCGGAAATCCTGCTCAATCTGCTGAATCATCCCGGTCTTCTCGCCCAGCACGCCGAGGATTTGGCGGAAATTGAAATGGTCGGCCGGGAAACGCAGCGGATGCGTGCCGCTTTGGTTGCCCTTTCGTCCGAAAGCTTCATCGACCATGTGGAATTGCGCATGGCGCTCGACCGTTCAGGGTTGCAGCCAGCCCGCGAGGCGATTGAGGCTGCGGTGCAGCCGATGGTCTGGGCTTTGAAGCCGGATGCGGCGGAGAATGACGCTTCGGAGGTTTTGCGGCAGGCGCTGGCCTTGCATCGGCGCGCGCGGGCGCTACATAGAGATCTGAAATCCGCAGAAATCGCACTCGGTGAGGATGCCAACGAGCAGAACCTCGCAAGGTTGCGCGAAATTCAGGCAGAGCTTTCCGGGATCGAGGGGCGTGAGGCGGCGGTCGAAGGATTTGGTTTGTCCTCCGGGCGCCAAGGTCAGTCATTGTAGATCAGCAGCGCGGCCAAAGGGCAAGATTCGCGCTTTGGCAGTGTTTTCGTTAATTAGGGCCAGCTTAAGGCCCGTCGGGCCAAATGGCAGCATCTGATTCGAAGAGATGCAGCCTGGCCGATCAGCCGGGGGTGGGGCCAGGCCGTGTGGCCGACCCCTCCGGCGCAGGCGCGGGATGGAGTAAAGAATGGCGAAGAAGGACGAAGAGAAGCGCGACGGCGAAGGCGCAGCCCCGGAGGCGTCCGACAGCCCTTTGCTCGATCTTTCGGACGCTGCCGTCAAGCGGATGATCAAGCTCGCCAAAAAGCGCGGCTATGTCACCC